>NZ_JCACER010000026.1:0-88195 GCF_059502445.1 Kumtagia sp. | reverse complement strand
ATTCGCTATTCGCTATTCGCTATTCGCTATTCGCTATTCGCTATTCGCTATTCGCCAGATCCACATCGACGATCTGCCCCGGTTGCAGCATCGTCGCCCCGTCCTCGGGGCGCGCCTCGACGAGGTAGACGAGCTTCTGGCGCGTCTCGAGCGAGTAGATGACCGGCGGGGTGAATTCCGGGTCGGGCGAGACGTAGCTGACGCGCGCCGTAAGATCGTCCGGGCAGCCGTCGCAGCGCACGGACAGCCGCGAGCCGATCGCCACCGAGGAGAAGGACGCCTCGGGAATGTAGACCTTCAGCTTCACCGCGCCGTCAGGCAGCATGGAGATGACGGGTGCGGATGGGCCGGCGACGTCGCCCGGCGTGCGGATGATGTCGTCGACGCGGCCGGGCGACGGCGCGCGGATGTCGCGCTTGCCGAGCCGCCAGTTGGCCTGGTCGAGCGCCGCTTCCGCCTGCTTGACCTGGTGCTCGGCCGCCTCGATCTCCTCCGGGCGGGCCGGCAGCCGGGCGACGGACAGGTTCGCCTTCGCCTGTCCGACCTCGGCGTCGGCGGTCTCGACATTGGTCGCGGCGCGGTCGTAATCGGCCTTGGTGGCGATGCCGCGCTCCAGAAGGTCGGCGAGCCGCGCGAGCACGCGCTTGGCCTCGGTCGCCTGCGCCTCGGCCGAAACGATGGCCGCCTGCAGCACGTCGATCTCTTCCTGGCGCCTGCCCAGCCGAAGGTTGGCGAGCTGGGCGCGGGCCTGGTCGAGCGCGGCATCCGCCTGCGCGACGGCGATCTTGGCGTCGCCCTTCTCCAGCGTGGCGACAGGATTGCCGGGGCTCACCCGGTCGCCGCGGCGGACCAGGACCTCCTCGACTTCGGCAACCTCGATCGGCGCCAGGAGGACGAATTCGCCCTCGACATAGCCGACGGCCAGCGGCGGCGGCGCACCGCAGGAGGCAAGCAGCGAGGACAGCAGCGGAATGGCGCAGAGCAGGCTCATGACGGCCCGCCTTTCCGGGCAGCCAGGATCGCGTCGAGATTGGCCCTGACGACGTCGACGACCGCACCCGCCTCGCGCTCGCCGATCTCGCTCCAGCCCATGCGACGCATCACCGCCTCGCGGCCGATGCGGAAGTAGATGACCTGCCCGATCAGGGTGAAGACGGTGATCTTTGTCCGCTCGCTCTCGGCCGGCTCACCGGTAGCCTCCTCCCAGATACGGCAGAGCCGCTTGTGCGTCGGCTCGAACACGCCCGAATAGATGCGGTCCAGCGCCTCGGTCGGATGCGACAATTCGCGCAGCAGGAACTGCACGATCTCGCCGGCCTCGGGCCGTGCCACGACGAAGCCGACCATACGCTCCACCGCCGCGGCGAGCTGCCGATGAGCCGCCTCGCGGTCAAGTCCGGCCTCGATCGACTGATCCACCCGGCCGAGCACCGGCCCCGCGATCGCCTGGATGGTCTCGACGATGTGGTCGGCGGCCGCCATGCGCAGGCCATCCTTGCCGCCGAAATGATAGGCGATCGATCCGATGTTTGCGTTTGCGACCGCGGCGATCTCGCGCGTCGAGGTGCCCTCGAAGCCTTTCCTGCCGAACAGCTTGAGGGCGGCGAGCACGAGGGCCCGGCGGGTCTGCTCGGCGGGCGAGAGCTGGGGGGTGGGCGTATTGATCATGCATGAACTTTAATCAATCGATTGATTAAAGTCAAGCGCAACCGCCTGGCTTCTTCACCTTTCAGGCTGCCCGGTCCATAGTTGGGGCGGAGAGGTCGGAATGAGCCAGGCAAAAGACACGTTGCTGGACCGGTTCGGCAAATGGCTTGCCGGACGGCTGCAGGAAACCTCATCCGGCTATGAACCCTACACGCCTTCCGACGCCGAGACGCTGCGCCGCTCGCTGGAACCCGGCGACGTCCTGCTGATCGAAGGCAACCAGCGCATTTCGGCGGTCATCAAATATCTGACCCAATCGACCTGGTCGCATTCAGCGCTCTATGTCGGCGACGCGCTGCCGCAGCCGGAGGACGGCTCGGAGCGGCCGAGGCTGATCGAGGTCAACCTCGGCGAAGGCTGCGTCGCCGTGCCGCTCAGCAAATACCGGACCTACAACACGCGCATCTGCAGGCCGCGCGGCTTGACCCCAGACGATCGCGCGGTGGTGGTGAATTTCATGATCGAGCGGATCGGGCTGAAATACGACACCAAGAACATTCTCGACATGCTGCGCTATTTCATGCCGGCACCGCCGGTGCCGGTGCGCTGGCGGCGCCGGATGCTCGCCTTCGGGTCGGGCGACCCGACCCGCGCCATCTGCTCAAGCATGATCGCCGAGGCCTACGAGCAGATCCGCTACCCGATCCTGCCTGAGATCACCCGCGCGCCGGGCCGCGCTTCGGCGCAGTCGAGTTTCTCGCGCCAGGAGATCCTGCACATCAGGCATCACTCCCTCTATACGCCGCGCGATTTCGACCTTTCGCCCTATTTCCAGATCGTCAAGCCGACCCTGGAGTACGGCTTCGACTACAAGACGATCACCTGGTCCGATCGGCTGGCCGACTCGGCCGGAGAACCGGCCATCGAGCAGTAGCGAAAATCAGCCGGCGCTGCGCACGCTCCGCAGTGCCGGACGGAGGCGCGCCATGCGGGCGAACCGGGTTGCCGGCATGGGCGGCGACAGCAGCGATCCCTGGATCTCCTGGCACCCAAGGGCGGCAAGGGTGGTCCGCTGCTCCGGTGTTTCCACGCCTTCGGCCGCCACGCCGATGCCGAGCGCCGCCGCCAGCTGCGCGATGGCCCTGACGATGGCTTCGCCAGGATCGCTCCCACCGAGCAGCCGCACGAAAGAACGGTCGATCTTCAGCTTGTCGACACGATGCAGCCGCAGCAGCGTCAGCGACGACGGTCCGGTGCCGAAATCGTCGAGCGCGATGCGGACCCCCGCCTCGCGCAGCGCCCGGACCGCCGCCAGGGCGGCCGGGTTGCCGTCGAGCAGGAGGCCCTCGCCGATTTCGACCTGCAGGCGGTCGGCGGTGACGCCCGCCTCGGCCAGGACCGACTGGACCAGCTGTGCCGCGCCCTCCTGGCGCAGGAAGACGGGAGACAGGGCGATCGACAGCCACGGGACTTCACTGTCGCGGGCGAAGGCGCAGGCAGCGGCCAGCATGCGTTCCGTGAGCAGGCCGATGACGCCGCGTTCCTCGGCGATGGCGATCAGTTGCGAGACGGGCAGGCCCCCATGGGCGAAATGGTCCGAGTCCAGCGTCGCCTCGGCGCCGAGCAGCGTCAGCCCGTCCATGGCGAAGACAGGCTGATAGGCGAGCTCGACCGGCCTGCTGCCCTCGAGCGCCTGGCGCAAGTCGCGCTCTATGCGATGCTTGTGCTTCAGCGTGTCGTCCATGTCGTCGGAGAAGACCCGGAAGCAGGAGCGGCCGCTCCGCTTGGCGGCATAGAGCGCGATGTCGGCCTTGCGGAACAGTTCCCTCACGTCGCTGCCGTCCTGGGGCGACAGGGCGATGCCGATGCTGGCGCTGATGAATATCTGGTCGCCCTTGATGTCGAACGGTTCCCCGAGGTCGGCCAGGATGCGCTCGCTGACCTTCTCGGCCGTCCGCTGGTCGCGGATGTCGACCAGCACGATCGCGAATTCGTCGCCGCCGACCCGCGCCACCGTGTCGATCTCGCGAACCCCCTCGCCGAGCCGCTCCGCCACCTGCTTGACGAGCTGGTCGCCGGCATCATGGCCGAGCGTGTCGTTGACGTGCTTGAATCGGTCGAGATCGACGCACAACAGTGCCATCCGGCCGCGCCCGCGCCTCACCGTCGCCAGGGCCTGGTCGAGCCTGTCCTCGAACAGCGCCCGGTTCGGCAGCTCGGTCAGGGTGTCGTGGAACGCCAGGTAACGGGCATCCTCCTCGCTCGACTGCAACTCGCGGGAGGCGCGGCGGAGCCGGCGCAGAATGAAGCCGAGAACGGCGGCGCCGAGGAGCACACCGGCAAGCAGCGCCGGTGCGGTCTGCGTCACCACCGCCAGACCGGGCCGGTCGGGCTCCCATGTCAGAAAGCCGAGGGTCGCATTGCCGGAATCGAGGAGCGGGACGCTTGCGGTGGTTTGCGGATCGATCGAGGTCAGCCTTGCCCCTTCGATCAGATAATGCGCTGCGACCCGGCTGACCAGCTCGGCATCGACGAACTGCGAGGCGACGTGCACATATTCGGTGCCCGCCTCCTGGCGCACCAGTTCCGTATCCGGCATGATCGGCTGCACGCTGACGATCGCCGGCACCGAACCGAGCCGCACGAGGTCGGTGATGCCGGGCTCCGCCGGGCGTTGACGCATCTGCGTTCTCAGCCGCGCCACCAGCGGCATGATCGCGCCGGCCTCGCCGCCAAAGCTGGCAGGATCGACCGTCATTCCGTCCCGCATCGCGTGGATCGGCCGGTTCCGTTCGTCGAGAACGTAGACCCGGTCCTGGCCGTAATAGGAATGCAGCCATTCGCCGAGATTCTCGCGCATCCACTGCTGGTCGCCGGCCTTGGCTTTCAGCACGGAATCGTTCCACAGCGTGACGCTGCGCTGCTCGCGCGCCAGTCCATCGACCTGCTCGGCGATGCCGCTGCGGGCGAAGTTGCGCTGACGCTCGACCGCCAGTCCATCCACGCGCAGCACTGCGTAGACGCCAAAGGCGACGACCAGCGCCAATGACAGAGCCGCGCCGATGATCACCGGAACGGTGATCCGGGACGTCAGCGGTTCGCTCTTTTCCTGTTGCCGCATCGCCTGGCCAGCTTGACTGTCAGCGATTTTCCGCCCGGCAGGGTTAACATTGCCTTACCGAGCCTGGCTGCTGCCGCAGCCCGCCGCATGCCGTCAGGTCTGGCCGGCGTCATCGGCGCGGCGGCGGCGCAGAAACCATTGCGCAACCAGCCAGCACAACATCGCCCAGGAGGCACCGGCGCACCAGCCGGCGAGCACGTCCGAAGGCCAATGGACGCCGAGATAGACGCGGCTGGCGCCAACCAGGAACGTGGCCAGCAGGGCGATCCCGAGCAGGTAGACCTTCACTGCGCGGCGCGGCGCCACGCGCGCGGCGAGCGCGCCGAGGGTCAGGTAGGTCACGGCCGACAGCATGGCATGGCCGCTGGGGAAGCTCAGCGTATGGACCTCGGCGAGATGCGTCACGAGATCCGGGCGCGGTCGGTCGACGCCGAGCTTCAGCAGGCTGCTGAGCACCTGTCCGCCGGCGACCGCCAGGAAGACGAACAGCGCCGGCCCGCGGCGAGCGGTGATCAGCAGATAGATGATCGTGGCGGCGGTGATGAAGATCAGCACGCTGGCGCTGCCGAGCGCCGTCAGGTCCCGGACGGCCTCCGCGAACCAGGACGGGCCGATCGGGATCGAGGGATTCCCGGCCTGACGGAAGGCGAGCAGGATCGTGCTGTCGAGGGCATGCGGCTCGTTGTCGCGTGCCACGTCCATCATCTCGATGAAGCCGAACAGGCCGCCGGCGATGACGATCGCCGCAAGCAACAGCGGAAACTCGATCCTCTTGGCGATCGCCTCTACGAACGACATCCTTCGACCTGTGCTGCCGAGCTGAAGACGGCCCTCGCTCACCTAGGATGTCGGCCTCGCCGCTGCAAGCGCTTTGGCGCATCGTGTCATCAAACTGTCAGCCAAGATGCCTAGCTGTCCCGACGAGAGATCCCAAGCCATCCCTACAGCCAGAGGTCGCCAGGATGAACAGTCATCTTCCCCCACAATCCGGATTCGTCACCAGCCGGCTCGAAGAGAACGACGGGCCGGGGCGCAACCCGACCGACAACCGTACGATGGGCGACATCATCGCCGCGCGCTTCTCGCGCCGCGGCTTCCTGCGCGGCTCGCTCGCCGTCACGGCGATCGCCGCGACGGTCAGCCCGATCGCGCTGATCACCGCCGACAATGCACGCGCCGCCGGCGCCTCCGCCTTCAACTTCGACGAGGTCGAGGCGGGCGTCGACGAAACCCATCACGTGGCGGCCGGCTACGATGCCGACGTGCTGCTGCGCTGGGGCGACGCGCTCTTCGCCGATTCGCCGGAGTTCGACCCCGCAGCCCAGACGGCGGCCGCCCAGGCCAGGCAGTTCGGCTACAACAACGACTATGTCGGCTATATCCCGATCGACGGCTCGGCGGAGCACGGGCTGCTGGTGGTCAACCACGAATACACCAATCCGCACTTGATGTTCCCCGGCATCGTCCAGATCGTGGAGAAGGACGGCAAGAAGACGATCGAGGTCGCGCCGCTCAGCAAGGAGCAGATCGACATCGAGATGGCCGCGCATGGCGGTACTGTCGTCGAGATTCGCAAGGAGGGCGGAAAGTGGCAGGTCGTGCGCGACGGCAAGCTCAACCGCCGCATCACCGCGACCACCGAGATGCAGCTCACCGGCCCGGCCGCCGGCCATGACCGCCTGAAGACCAGCGCCGACCAGAGCGGCATCAAGGTGTTCGGCACCGTCAACAACTGCGCCGGCGGCGTGACCCCGTGGGGCACCTACATCATGGCCGAGGAGAATATCCACGGCTACTTCTCCGGCGAACTGCCGCAGGGTCACCGCGAGGCCGACAACCACAAGCGCATGGGCGTGCCCGAAGGCGCCTATGAATGGGCTGCCTTCGACAGCCGGTTCGACATCTCCAAGGAGCCCAACGAGCCCAACCGCTTCGGCTGGATCGTCGAGGTCGACGTGAACGATCCGAACTCGGTGCCGAAGAAGCGCACGGCGCTCGGCCGCTTCAAGCACGAAGGCGCCGAGTCGATCGTGGCAAAAGATGGCCGCGTCGTCTTCTATCTCGGCGACGACGAGCGCTTCGACTACGTCTACAAGTTCGTCACCGCGGGCACCTACAATCCGGATGACCGTGCCGCCAATCTCGACCTGCTCGACCAGGGCACGCTTTATGTCGCGAAATTCGCCGAGGACGGCAGCTTCGAATGGCTGCCGCTGGTGCACGGCCAGGGTCCGCTGACCGCGGAGAACGGCTTCGCCAGCCAGGCCGACGTGCTGATCGAGACGCGCCGCGCCGGCGACCTGCTCGAGGCCACGCCGATGGACCGGCCGGAGGATATCCAGCCGAACGGGACCAACGGCAAGGTCTACGTCATGCTGACCAACAACACAAAGCGCGAGGAAGAAGGCGTCGACGGCGTCAATCCGCGCGCCAAGAACGCCTTCGGCCATATCGTCGAGTTGATCGAGGACGGCAATGACTTCGCCGCGACCAAGGGCCGCTGGGAAATCCTGCTGAAATGCGGCGACCCCTCGGTCGCCGAGGTCGGCGCCTCCTTCTCGACAGCGACGACGGCAAACGGCTGGTTCGGCATGCCCGACAATTGCGCCGTCGACGCGGCCGGGCGCCTATGGGTGTCGACCGACGGCAACAGCCCGAAGGCGACCGGTCGCACCGACGGCCTGTGGGCCGTCGACACCGAAGGCGAGGCGCGCGCCACGTCGAAGCTGTTCTACCGCGTGCCGGTGGGCGCCGAGATGTGCGGCCCGCTGTTCACGCCGGACGACCAGACCGCATTCGTCGCCGTGCAGCACCCGGGCGACGGCGGCGACGACTGGGAAGGCTTCGGCCGCCCCTCCTATTATGAGGACCTGTCGACCCGCTGGCCCGACTTCAAGCCGGACATGCCGGTGCGTCCGGCGGTCGTCGCCATCACCAGGCAGGGCGGCGGCAAGATCGGCGTCTGAACCTGCCTGACGCGTCCTCCCGCGGGCGCCGGCCGATCCGGCGCCCGACCTATTTTCCGAAGGCGGGTCCGAGCGTGATCAGGGCCACCGCGACGATGGCGAGCACGATGCCGGCACTCTGCAGCATCGTCAGATGCTCGCCGAACCAGGCCAGTGCGATCACGTTGACGGCGACGAGCTGGATCACCGCCGACAGGCTGAATGCGGAAGCCATGCCGAACTCCCGCACCAGCCGCAGCATGATCAGGTTGCCGGCCGAATAGAGCAGCAGCGTCAGCACCAGCTTGCCGAGACCGGGCGCCAGCGCCCAGGATTTCGCCACGGTGGCGGCAACAAGGAAGACCGCCGTCGAAGCGGCGAGCTGCAAGAATCCGGACAAGGTCACCTGGTCAATCCCCGTTGTCCCGGGGCGCCACGGCCGCGGGATCGTGCGATCTCTCGGACATGCCTCCTGCCGCGTCAAGGGACCGGCAGGACCCGCTTCACTGGGCCAGAGGCCGCCAGGACCCGCCATGACGCCCCGCTTTGCTCCGCCTCCATGCGGCGTTAAGACGGGAGGAACGCGACAGGAGGCCGGCATGGCGGAAACGAAGGTGGCGATCATCACGGCGGGCGGCAGCGGCATGGGCGCGGACGCGGCGCGCAAGCTTGCCCAGGAGGGCTTCAAGGTGGCGATCCTTTCCTCGTCCGGGAAAGGCGCGGCGCTCGCCGAGAGGCTCGGCGGCGTCGGCGTCACCGGCTCCAACCGATCGAACGACGACCTGAAGCGGCTGGTCGATGCCGCCTTCGACCGCTGGGGGCGCATCGACGCGGCGGTCAACAGCGCCGCGCACGGGCCGCGCGCGCCGGTGCTGGAGCTCACCGACGAGGACTGGCATACGGGCATGGAGATCTACTTCCTCAACGCCGTGCGTGTCGCCCGCCTGGTGACGCCGATCATGCAGGCGCAGAAGTCCGGCTCGATCGTCAACATCTCGACCTATGCCGCCTTCGAACCGGAGGCGCTGTTCCCCACCTCCGGCGTTTTCCGCTCCGGGCTCGCCGCCTTCACCAAGCTGTTCGCCGACAAATATGCCGCCGACAACGTGCGGATGAACAACGTGCTGCCGGGTTTCATCGACAGCCTGCCGGAAACCGGCGAGCGGCGCGAGCGCATCCCGATGGGCCGCTATGGCCGGGTCGAGGAGGTGTCGGACCTGATCGCCTTCCTCGCCGGCGACAAGTCGAGCTACATCACCGGGCAGAACATCCGCATCGACGGCGGCATCACGCGTTCCGTGTAGCGGCGACCGTGGCCCAACCGGCCGCGGTTGCCGCTCCGATCCGGGACTGTATAGTCGGCCTCGCGCGGGATCGCCGTCGCGCCCTCGAGACATGGCCGGGACGGCCGCCACAAGGACTACCGATGGCATGGTTCCTGTTGTTCGTCGCCGGCCTGTTCGAAGTCGGCTGGGCGATCGGCCTCAAATACACCGACGGGTTCACCAGGCTCGTGCCCACGCTCCTCACCGGCGCCAGCATGGTGGTCAGCCTCGGCCTGCTCGGGCTGGCGCTGAAGGAATTGCCGGTCGGCACCGCCTATGCGGTCTGGACCGGCATCGGCACGGTCGGCACCGCGCTGCTCGGCATCTGGCTGCTCGGCGAGCCGACGACGGTGCTGCGCCTGGTCTGCATCGGCCTGATCGTCTCCGGCATCGTCGGGCTCAAGCTGGTCGCCTGAGTCCGCCCGGGCCACCTCACTCCCCTCGACCGGCGAAGCATCTCACCGCCCCTTCGGGTCGCCGACAGCAACGCCAAAAGCCGGGGTGCATAGGCATCCCGGCCAGATCTCGAGAGGTAGGATCGATCAGCCGCGGCCGCCGCGCTTGCGCGCCTTGCGAGCCGCATAGCGGGCATCGCGCTTGGCCTTGCGCTCCGCTTCCTCGGAGAGTTCTTGCGCGATGCGCTCGTTCTCTTCCTGCTCGCGGATTTTCGCCTCGACGGCCAGCCGCTCTTCCTCGATCCTGCGCCGTTCGGCCTCTTCGGCCTCGCGGCGGGTCCGCTCGGCGGCCTCGATCGCCTCGCGCTCCTTGCGCTGCTTTTCCTTCTCGGCGGCCCGCTTCTCGCGCGCCTCGATGATCGCTTGTCTCTCCGCCCTGCGGGCGAGCACCTGCGGATCGTCTTCCGCCGGCCGTGTCTTGAACCGTTCGAGCAATGCTCTCTTCGCCTCGTTCGCCGCGCTGCGGCGTTCGAAGATGTCTTTTTCCCTGTAGAGTGCCAAGTTTCGCCTTCGGTATGATCAGTCGATACGCGCCGTACATACGCACGATCGCCGCGAGATCAAGCGCCAAATCGGTATGCCAGCCATGAAAGTCGGCACTGTTGCCGCGACGAAACGGCCCAGGGCCGTTTCGGGCTATCCGGCGCGGCCAAGCGCTACGGCCGACCCCGTGAACGGCAGCACCAGCTTATAAGCCGGCGGCGGCGCGATCGGAGTGGCCGCGGCTGTGCCGAACTGCGTGACGCCCCGGCCGACATGCTGCCCGAGGTCGTGGCGGCCGCCGCCGAAATCGAACGAGGTACTGGCGACCAGACGGGCCGAGAACACGTTGGTGCCGATCAGCGGCGCCGACACTGCACCTATGGACACGGCGACCGTCGTGCCGACCGCCAGGCTGGTGCGGCGGAAGGTGGCGATGCACTCGCCCTGCGCAAAGGAGGCCGGATCGTCGAAGGTTCCGGCCGGCTGGCGCTGCAGGTAGAGCGAGAACTCCCCGATCGGATCGAGGCCGAGCGACAGTGCGCCATTCCTGATTTCCCGGGCCTTGAACGGCCTGGCGGCGAAGGTGAAATGCGCTGTCGTCTCGCCGGGATCGCCGTCGAACAGAGGCACGTCCGGGAACGGCAGGTGCAGGAAATAGCCGTAGTCGGCGAGCGTGCCGTCCCCCGCCTGGTAGAAGCGGCCGGTGGCGTACCAGGCGAGTTCGGCGGGAAGCAGGGCAGTCATCGGTGCTCCTTCGATGGCGGCGGGCTGCCGGGCAGTCGTTGGCCGGACGACCGGGATTGGCGCCGTCCGGGACTCTCCGAATATCTCTCGCAGACTCTTCGGTCTCGTTAATCACCGAGACCTTTGCCTCCGACTCGTCCACCCTTGCAATCCGGCCCCAAATCCCCGATATGAGCGTCGGGAGGTTGGTGGTGGACGCGCCACTCGCCAACCGGGTCAGGTCCGGAAGGAAGCAGCCCTAACGAGCACGGAACGGGTCATTGTTCCAGCCTCCCACCTCCGCAAAGCCTGCGCCTCGGCCGTCACGGCGTTGACGGAGCATTGCCGCGCGGGCGAAACTCGCTAGCATTCGAACCGGCCGCCCCGGCGGCCAGCGGAGGCCAACCCCCGGATGAGCGACGCAGGAAATCAGCAGACGGGAAAAGCCGGCGCCTATCGCGTGCTGGCCAGAAAATACCGTCCGGCCGACTTTTCCGCGCTGATCGGCCAGGAGCCGATGGTGCGCACGCTCACCAACGCGTTCTCGAGCGGCCGCATCGCCCAGGCCTGGATGCTGACCGGCGTGCGCGGCGTCGGCAAGACGACTACGGCCCGCATCCTCGCACGCGCCCTCAACTACAAGACCGATTCGATCGACCAGCCGTCCGTCGACCTGACCACGCCCGGCCAGCACTGCCAGGCGATCATGGAGGGCCGGCATGTCGACGTGATCGAGATGGACGCCGCCTCCCACACCGGCATCGACGACATCCGCGAGATCATCGAGCAGGTGCGCTACGCGCCGGTCTCGGCCCGCTACAAGGTCTACATCATCGACGAGGTGCACATGCTGTCGACGCAGGCCTTCAACGGCCTGCTGAAGACGCTTGAAGAGCCGCCGCCGCACGTCAAGTTCATCTTCGCCACAACAGAAATCCGCAAGGTGCCGATCACGGTGCTGTCGCGCTGCCAGCGTTTCGACCTGCGCCGCGTCGGGGCCGAAACGCTCGTCTCGCATCTCGGAAAGATCGCCGGGCTCGAAGCGATCGAGGTCGAGGATGCGGCGCTCGCCATGATCGCGCGCGCCGCCGAGGGCTCGGTGCGCGATTCGCTGTCGATCTTCGACCAGGCGATCGCCCACAGCGCCGGCCCGGTAACGGCCGAGACCGTGCGCGGCATGCTGGGGCTGGCCGACCGTGCCCGCGTCATCGACCTGTTCGAGCAGGTTATGAAGGGCGACATGGCGGCGGCGCTGGCCGAGTTCCGGGCGCAGTACGACACCGGCGCCGACCCGGCCACGGTGCTGACCGACCTCGCCGACTTCACCCATTTCGTCACGCGGCTGCGCTACGTGCCGGCGGCGGCCGGCGACGCCTCGCTGACGGAGGACGAACGCACGCGCGGCTCCACCTTCGCCGAGACGCTGTCGATCAAGGTGCTGTCGCGCGCCTGGCAGATGCTGCTCAAGGGCATTTCCGAGGTGCAGTCCTCCAGCCGTCCCGTCGCGGCCGCCGAGATGGTGCTGATCCGGCTGGCGCATGCGGCCGACCTGCCGACGCTCGACGAGGCGATGAAGACCCTGGACGGCGCCGGCGTTCCGTCTGGCGGGAATGGCGCCGCAGCGCCGCGATCGCCTGCTTCAACGGCGCCGATAGCGTCGGCTTCTGCAGGAGCGCCGCTGGCCTACCAGGCTCCCGCTCCCGCCCCGGCCCGCATGACGCAATCCGCGGGCGGTGGCCCGGTGGCGCGGCTGGTCGAGCGCGAAATGCCCGCAGTGGAGATGCAGCCTGCCCCGATCCCCGAAGCGAAGCCGGAGCCGGTTGCCGACGCCGTGCCGGTGCGCTCGCTGGCCGACATAGCGGGGCTTGCCGATGCCAATCGCGACATGGCCTTCAAGGTGCTGCTGAAGCGTTGCGTGCGGCCTGTGCGCATCGAGCCGGGCCGGCTGGAGATCGCGCTGACGCCCGAGGCGCCGAAGACGCTGCCAACCGATCTCAGCACCAGGCTGAAGAGCTGGACCGGGCGCAACTGGCTGGTGTCGCTGTCGCGCGAGGAGGGCGGCCCGACGCTGGCACAGCAGGAAGCGTCGCGCCGCGAGACCGCTATCCTCGACGCCAGCCAGGACCCGGCCGTCGCCGCGATCCTCGCACGCTTTCCCGGCGCGAAGGTGATCGACGTCCGCATTCCCGACGCGGCCGAACTGCCCGGCGCCGATGCCGAGGCGGACGAGATTTCCCCCGATCCGTCGCTCGACGACGACGACAACTGAAGAGGACCCAGTCATGAAGGATCTGCTCGGCCTGATGGGCAAGGCGAAGGAGATGCAGGCGAAATTCCAGGCCATGCAGGAGGAGATCGCCCTGATGGAGGCGACCGGCCAGGCCGGCGGCGGCCTCGTCCAGGTCACCATCACCGGCAAGTTCGAGATGAAGACGCTGAAGATCGATCCCTCTCTGTTCAAGGAGGACGACGTCGAGATTCTCGAGGACCTCATTCTCGCCGCCCACAACGACGCCAAGACAAAGGTCGAGGCGGCGATGAAGGACAAGACGGCCGCGCTGACCGCCGGCCTGCCGCTGCCTCCCGGTTTCAAGATGCCGTTCTGAACGGTAGACCGACGGGGTCGACAGTGGTTCGGCCCGCCGTGTCGCGTAGCGCGATAGCCCCCGCGGCCGTCCTCCGGCCGTGCGTGATCGCGTGCCGCCCCGAATCGTCCGGCTGATTCGTGCAGATGTTACCGTCGCGCCTGGCGGCGGCCGCTTGGCGACGGCTTTCCGGCGTTTGCGGTTAATTTTATTTAAACACATGGAATTTAAGGACAAAATTGACAGTTGAGCAGGCCCGGCGACATTGCACGGAGCCGCCTGCCGCGATTTGGTAACGCAAAAGTCATCATTTCGCCGAAAACCTGCACAGTGTTGTCATTAGTACACACAGCCGCCGGAGCGATGATGAGGGCATATCCGTGAGCGCGCGCAGGCGCGTGGCGGCCGTTGTAACGGTTGCGCTTCTTCCCCTGATGGTTTCCGCATGCAGCCAGACCGCCGACCTGACGGACGGCGTGCGGTCCATGGTCTTGCCGGCCGGCCACCACGGCTACTCAGCCCGCGAGAAGGAATGCCTGATGCGGGCGATGTTCTTCGAATCGAACCGGTCGAGCCGCGACGGCCTGATCGCCGTCGGCACGGTGGTGATGAACCGTGTCCGCTCCGGCAAATGGGGCGACACGATATGCGGCGTGGTCGGCGCCCCGAGGCAGTTCGCGCCAGGCGTGCTGACGCGCAAGATGAACTCCAAGGCTCTGCCGGACGTCGAGGCCGCCGCCGACGCCGTGCTCAAGGGCGAGCGTAATCCCAAGGTGAAGAACTCCATGTTCTTCCACACCGCGGGCCTGAAGTTCCCCTACAAGAACATGCACTATACCGTGGTCGCCGGCGGCAACGCCTTCTACGAGAAGCGCAACCGCAACGGCGACCCGGTGGTGCTGCCGCCGGAGAAGCGTATGGCCCAGCCGGTGGTGATGATGGCCAGCGCGGACACCAAGCCGCGCCTGCAGGCCCGGCCTGCCATCAGCGGCCGCGCCGACGACAAGCCGACCATGGTCGCCGTGGCCCGTCCGGCAATCAGCGGCCGAACGGACGGTGCACAGGCCGCTGCGATCCGCAAGCCGGCCGATCGCGCGGCGCCGGCGGAAGAGACCACCGCCGTCGCAATGGCGATGGACGGCCCGTCGCCGTCCGGGCCGTCGCCCAATGCCGCGCCGTTCCCGGAGGCGCCGGCGCAAGCCGCCTTGCCGGCGACGACGGAGGCGAAGCCGACGCCGAACGTCGTGATGGCGACGGCACGCGCCGACGGCTGGACGACCGGCGCACCGGCCCTGCCGGCGAGCGCCCCGGCGCCGGCATCCGGGCCGGCCATGTCCTTCGACGTCGATCCCAACGACGCCGACGCCATCGGCGCGATCATAGCCGGTCAGGAGCGGCCGGCGATGGGATACAACTGAGGGCCGCGCGGACTCCTTGCGATAGGGCACCCGGCGACGCCTGCGGTGTGACTTGCCGGGTCATCCCGCCGGCCCTTTGAGCTGTCCGGGTTTTCCGGCGACGGGCTTTGCTCTAAATCCTCCTCCATGTCCAAGCGAATCGCCGGTCCCGAGATCGAACGCCTGATCCAGCTCCTGGCCAAGGTGCCGGGGCTCGGCCCGCGTTCGGCCCGCCGTGCCGCGCTGCATCTGATCAAGAAGAAGGAGCAGCTGCTGGCGCCGCTCGCCGGCGCCATGGCCGACGCGGTGGACAAGGTCCGCGTCTGCTCGACCTGCGGCAATGTCGACACCGTCGACCCGTGCATGATCTGCACCGACCCGCGCCGCGACGGCGCCACCATCGTCGTGGTCGAGGACGTCTCCGACCTGTGGGCGCTGGAGCGCGCCGCCGCCCTCAATGCGCGTTACCACGTGCTCGGCGGCACGCTGTCGCCGCTCGACGGCATCGGCCCCGACCAGCTCAACATCAAGGGGCTGGTCGCCCGCGTCGCCGAGGGCGGCGTCTCCGAGATCATCCTGGCGGTCAACGCCACGGTCGAGGGGCAGACCACCGCGCACTATCTCACCGACCAGCTTTCCGGCTTCGGCGTCAAGGTCACCCGGCTGGCGCATGGCGTGCCGGTTGGCGGCGAGCTCGACTATCTCGACGAAGGCACGCTGGCCGCGGCGCTCAAATCTCGGACCGCGTTTTGACGCAAAGGCTTTGTAGACGGCAGCAATGATTCGCGCTCTACGTTGCCCTCCTTTGTCCTGCCGGACATCTCCCCCACAAGGGGGGAGATCGGCCGGCCGCCTTGCTTTCGCAAATCGTCGACGTTGCAGGAAGTGCGGCGAGGTCGAAGCTTCCAATCTCCCCCCTTGTGGGGGAGATGTCCGGCAGGACAGAGGGGGGCAGCGTAGAGCGCGAATCTTCGCCGCGATGGCAATGCTTCTAGTCTTGCCGATTGCCCTGCTTTCAGCCCCTGCCTCCGCCGCCAAGATCGACGACCAGTTCCGCGCCTGGCTGGCGCAGGATCTGTGGCCGGCCGCACAGGCCAGCGGCGTCTCGAAACAGACCTTCGACGCCGCCTTTGCCGGCGTCTCCCCGAACCTCAAGGTGCCGGATCTTGTCCTGCCCGGCCAGAAGCCGACCACGCCGAAGAAGCAGCATCAGGCCGAGTTCGGCTCACCCGGCAGCTATTTCGCCGAGAAGACGATCGGCGCCGTCACCTCCGGCGGCCGGGCGCGGGCAGGCCGCCATGCCAGGACGCTCGCCGCCGTGGAGAAGCGCTACGGCGTGCCGGGCGAGGTGGTGCTGGCGATCTGGGGTCGCGAATCCGGCTTCGGCGCGGCGAAGATGCCCTATGACGCTTTCGAGGTGCTGGGCACGAAGGCCTTCCTGGCGACGCGCAAGGAGATGTTCCGCAAGGAGGTACTCGCCGCCCTCGTCATGGTCGAGCGCGGCCTGGTGGCGCGCGACCAGATGAAATCCTCCTGGGCCGGCGCGCTCGGCCAGCCGCAGTTCCTGCCTTCCTCCTTCCTCGACCACGCCGTCGATTTCGACGGCGACGGCCGCGCCGACATCTGGAACTCGGTGCCGGACACGCTCGCCTCCATCGCCAACTATCTCGTCCATTACGGGTGGGTGCCGGGTCGCGACTGGGGATTCGAGGTGACGGTGCCGGCGAGCGTCTCCTGCGCGCTGGAAGGGCCGGACCAGGGCCGCGGCATCGCCCAATGGGCGGCAATGGGGATTGTCCGGGTCACCGGAAAGCCGTTCCCCGCTCGGGAGGCAAAAGCGGAAGGTTTCCTGCTGATGCCGGCCGGCCGCAGCGGTCCGGCCTTCATCGTCACGCCGAATTTTTATGTGCTGAAGAAGTACAACGAAAGTGACCTCTATGCGTTGTTCATCGGCCACGGCGCCGATCGCATCGCCCATGGCGACCGGACCTTCGCCGGGAGCTGGGGCAGGGTCGGCGGTCTCTATCGCTCGGACATCGCCTCGCTGCAGCGGGCGCTGGAGGCCAGGGGCTACGACGTAGGCGGCGCCGACGGCCTGCCCGGCTTCAAGACGCGGCGCTCGATCGGCGCCTGGCAGGAGAAGAACGGCAACGCCGCCACCTGCTTTCCCGACCGGCCGATCGTGGAGGCGCTGCGGTAGCTGTGGAGCGAAGGTCTGATGAAATCGTTCATCCGGCCCTGACTTTTGTGTTCGATCGCATGGTTTTTCTCCGGGAATGCCGCGCTTTTCGGGACCATGCGTGCACCTTTTGGCATCATTCGCAGGGATCATGTCATGGTGAACAGGCATGCGGCAAGGCTGCGGCGCCTGCTCGACGGTTCCGAAAGGTCGCCTCGCTGGCCGGCGGGCGTCTCGGTGCGGACCTTGCGCGACACCGCCGACGCCAAGGCCATGCACGGCCTGCTCATCCGCATCTATGGCGAAGATGACGCGGATGTCTTTCCCTCTTTCGAGGATTGGTGGGGACGCGTATCGGGCGACCCGGAGTTCTCCGCCGAGCTGTGCTTCCTGGCGTCCGACACGACGGGCCGGCTCGCCGGCTTGGCGCATTGCTGGACCAGCGCCTTTCTCAAGGATCTGGCGGTGCGGCCGGACATGCGCCGCCGCGGGATCGGCGCGGCGCTGCTCGACCACTGCTTCGCCGTGTTCCGGGCGCGCGGCGCCGCTCGTCTCGACCTCAAGGTCGAGCTCGACAACGCGGCAGGGTTGAGGCTCTACGAACGCGCCGGCATGGTGCGCGTGCCGTGGGAGGGATGAACGGCTGCAAAACCGGCGCTGCTCAGGCCGCCTTTGCCAGCTCCCGGTGCGCCTCGGCAAGGATCTCGAAGGAGCGCTTGCGCGCCGCGTGGTCGAATATCTGCGCCGTCACCATCAGTTCGTCCGCGCCGGTGCGGCGGATGAAGGCGTCCAGCCCCGCCCGCACAGTCTCAGGCCCGCCGACGACGGCACAGGAAAGGGCACTGTCGAGCATGGCGCGCGCCGCGGGGTCGAGCGTCTCGACATAATTCTCGATCGGCGGCGGCAGCTTTCCGGGACGGCCGGTGCGCAGATTGACGAAAGCCTGCTGCAGCGAAGAGAACAGCAGCGTGGCCTCGGCGTCGGTGTCGGCGGCGAAAACGTTGAGCCCGAGCATGAGATGCGGCTTGTCGAGGCTCTCGGAGGGCTGGAAGCGCGAGCGGTAGATGTCGATGGCATGCTCCATCTCGGCCGGCGCGAAATGCGAGGCGAAGGCGTAGGGCAGGCCGAGTATGGCCGCGAGCTGCGCGCCATAGGTGCTCGATCCCAGCATCCAAACCTCGACGGCCTCGCCCTCGCCGGGCACCGCGCGTACGCGCTGGTTCGGTCCGGCGGGCGCGAAATAGGCCATCAGCTCGACCACGTCGTTGGGAAAGCCATCGACGCCCGCTTCCAGGTTGCGGCGCAGCGCCCGCGCCGTCGCCATGTCGGTGCCCGGAGCCCGCCCCAGGCCGAGGTCGACGCGGCCGGGAAAAAGCGCCGACAGCGTCCCGAACTGCTCGGCGATCACCAGCGGCGCATGGTTGGGCAGCATGATGCCGCCGGAGCCGACGCGGATCGACTTCGTGCCGGCCGCCACGTGACCGATCACGACCGCGGTCGCGGCGCTGGCGATGCCAGGCATGTTGTGATGTTCGGCCAGCCAGTAGCGCCTGTAGCCCAGACCTTCGGCGTGACGCGCCAGGTCGAGCGTGTTGGCGAGCGACTGCGAGACGCCACTGCCCTCCGGCACGGGTGCGAGATCGAGGACGGAGAGGTCTGTCATCATGTCGGTTCCCGGTTGCCGCCTCGATATAGGAGCGCAGCGGGCGCCGCGCAAAGGCTGGACCAGTGGCCCGGCGACATGCCCGGCGATCAGCGGGGGAAGGCCTCCGGCACTGCTTTTGCGGAACTTTCAGCGTCCGCCGGTGCCGTGTCATCGACCGATTGCTGCGCCGAAAGGAAATTCCCGACATGCCGCAGGCTGTCGAAATTGTCGCAGAAGACCTTGACGACGACCAGGATGGGCACGGCGATCAGCGCGCCGACGAATCCCCACAGCCAGGACCAGAAGGCGACGGCGATCAGGATTGACACGGCGTTGATCTCGAGGCGCCGCCCGAGCACGAGGGGACTGACCAGCTGGCCCTCGACGATATTGCAGAGCAGCACGAAGGCAGGTGCCAGCAGCGCGTAGGGCAGGCTGTCGAAGGTGATGATGGAGATCGCGGCCACGAGCAGGACGGTGGCGGCCGCGCCGATATAGGGGAGGAAGTTGAGGAGCATCGCTGCCACCCCCCATACCAGCGGAGTGGGCATGCCGACCCACCACATGCCGAGGCCGACCGCCGCGCCCAGCCCGATGTTGATGATGGTGACGGTAAGCAGGTAGTGCGAGATTTCGCGTTCAACGTCGTAGACCACCCGCAGCGCCCGCTTCTTTTCGCTCATGCGGGCGAAGGACTGGACGATCTTCTCGTAGAACAGCGTGCCCGAGGCGAGCAGGAACAGCGACAGCACGAAGGTGAGCGCGATCGTCGTGCCGGCCGCCATCAGGTTGCCTGCCGCCTGCGAGACAAGTCCGGCCTGCGCCACCACCACCTTCTGCACGCCGGGCTCGTGCGCGGTGTCGGTCGCCTGCTCGACCTGGCTGAAGAACCGGAGAACCTGCTCGAACGGACTGCGCAGCTCCGCCAGCCGCTCGCTGAGCCGCCGGCCGATCACCGGCGCGTCGTTGATCAGCGCGACCACCGGTCCGCTGAGGACGAAGCCGATGACCGCCAAGACCATGACCGAGAGCAGCACCAGCAAGGTGGCCGAGACATAAGCCGGCACGCCGTGCTTGCGCAGAAGCCGCACGATCGGCGTCAGCATCAGCGCAAGCAGGAATGCCAGCACCACCGGAAGGAAGAAGTCGCGGGCGAGATAGAGGGCGCCGACGAGAGCGATCAGGAAGATGCCGATCAGCAGCGAGCGCATCAGCCGCGTATCCGCCTGGGTGCGCGACGGCAGGTCCTGGCCGGACACCTCATCCTGAACTGACATGGTGAAGGCCCTCACATGTCCCCGGGCGATGGCCTCGGGGACGATCACCGTCCAGAACGCGGCGGAGGCTCGGGAAGTTCCGTTAGCCGGCGCTGGAGGCCGTTCCGATCTCCTTGCGCACCAGCGGAGCCACCCTGGTGCCGAACAGCTCTATCGCTTTCATCAGTTTGTCGTGCGGCATCAGGCCGATCGCCATCTGCAGCAGAAAGCGGTCGTTGCGGAAGATCCTGTGCATGGCGACGATCTTCTCGGCGACGGTCTCCGGGTCGCCGACGAACAACGCGCCGTGCGGGCCGCGCGCCTGGTCGAAATGGGCGCGGCTAGTCGGACCCCAGCCCCGCTCACGGCCGATGCGGTTCATCACCTCGGCTTGCGGCAGGTAGAAGTCGTCGGCCGCCTGCGCGGTGGTCTCGCCGACGAAACCATGGACGTTGAGGCTGGTGGCGAGCGTGCTCGGGTCGTGTCCGCCCTGCGCGGCGGCTCGCCGGTAGAGCTCGAACAGCGGCGCGAAGCGCGCCGGCTCGCCGCCTATGATGGCGAGCGCCAGCGGAAGACCAAGTTTGCCGGCCCGGGCGACCGAATTCGGCGTGCCGCCGACGGCGATCCAGATCGGCAGCCTGTCCTGATGCGGCCGCGGATAGACTCCGCGGTCATGGATGGGCGCCCTCAGCCGGCCCGACCAGGTGATTCGCTCGCTGTCGCGCAGCTTCAGCAGAAGGTCGAGCTTCTCGGCGAACAGTTCGTCGTAGTCGCCGAGGTCGTAGCCGAACAGCGGGAAGGATTCGATGAAGGAACCGCGACCCGCCATGATCTCGGCGCGTCCGCCTGAAATCAGGTCGAGCGTGGCGAACTGCTGGAAGACCCGGACAGGATCGTCGGACGACAGCACGCTGACCGCGCTGGTGAGCCGGATCCGCCTGGTGCGTTCCGCCGCGGCTGCGAGCGCGACGGCGGGCGCCGAGGCGAGATAGTCCGGCCGGTGATGCTCGCCGAGGCCGAACACGTCGAGACCGACCTGGTCGGCCAGTTCGATCTCCTCGATCAGGTTGCGCATGCGCTGATGCGGCGAGACGGTGCGCGTTTCCGGATCGGGGTCGAGGTCGGCGAAGGTGTAGAGGCCGATTTCCATGATTCTGCGGCTCGCACGGTCGGACAAATTCACCGACAAGTAGTTGTCCGCGAGCTTTCCCGCCAGCCCCCGAGCGGTGAACGGTGCATCTGCTGGAGCTAGGACGGCCAGGACACGCTTATGCCATTCTGGCTTTTGCCGCCCTCGATACCGCTCACGATCGGACGCATCGTTGCTATGTCGGCCGCGGCGCAGCTGTGATCGAAACCCCAGACGGGGATCGTCGCCGAATTCGCCACGCATTGCGCATAGCGGTTGCCCGATTCACAGCCGAGAAGGATGATCTTGGTCGTCCTGGGGGCTCTGCCGATGAATTTCCAGAACAAGTCGCCATAAGGGCATAGCTGACGCCCTGTTCCATTGGTGTGCCAAGGCTGCCGGTAGCGCCAGTCGGCGTTTTCAGTCTCGCGGCTCGTTTTGTCGATCGGGGTGAGGTAGGACATGATAGGGCCGTCCAGTTCGCCGACATGCGAAACGGTCAGCACGCTGGTGGCGACGAACAAGAATTCCAGGAATGATCCCGAACCTCCATTCGGAGCCGCTGAGACAGGAAGCATATCGATGTAGTGGAAGTCCCTAGACTGATTGGCGAATACGCATTTGTAAACGATCCCGTTGCCGCCGTAGACATTTTTCACCAAATCTTCGCCGACGCGCCCGAAATTCTTCTGATCAGGCCCGTCTCCAGGCACTATCACGGCTGCTGGCATCATTGCCTCCCGGGATATCTACAGAAGAATATTACAGACCGGCCAAAATTGAAACGTCCTGTTACTTTTTTTGTAGGGAGCTCTTCTCGATCACCGGTGCGATTTCCGACGCGAGGAGCCGATTGCAACGCCTGCCGCTCGTATCCACATTGCGCAAAACAGTTTATAGACGCGCGCGACCGCAGGAAGAGTCGCTTCGCCCCATGACGAAAACACCACTCAGGCTCGAAGAACTGGTCGACGGCGACGCGCTGCGGCGCGAGCTGACGGCATTTACGGCCGACACGTCGGGTGACGGTTCCGGCATGGCGGTCCGCGCCAAGGTGCTCGCGGCTCTGAAGGAGAGCATCGCCGCCGGCAAGCGTGCAGCCGAGCGGATGCTGGCGGAGGACGGCAGCGGCACCGCCTGCGCGCGCCGCCTGTCGCACCTGATGGACGAGATCATCCGGGTGCTCTACGATTTTGCCGCGACTCACGTCTATCGCGCGAAAAATCCGTCCGCCGCCGAGCGCATGGCGGTCGTCGCGGTCGGCGGCTACGGTCGCGGTACGCTCGCCCCCGGCTCCGACATCGACCTGCTGTTCCTGCTGCCCTACAAGCAGACGCCCTGGGGCGAGCAGGTCGTCGAGTACATGCTCTACATGTTGTGGGACCTCGGCCTGAAGGTCGGCCACGCCACCCGCAACATCGACGACTGCGTGCGGCTGTCGCGCTCGGACATGACGATCCGCACGGCGATCCTCGAGGCGCGCTTCATCTGGGGCGAGCAGCCGCTGTTCGACGAGATGCTCGCCCGCTTCGACCGCGAGGTGGTGAAGGGTACGGGCTCGGAATATGTGCAGGCCAAGCTCGCCGAGCGCGATACCCGCCACGGCAAGGCCGGCGAGAGCCGCTATCTGGTCGAGCCCAACGTCAAGGACGGCAAGGGCGGCCTGCGCGACCTGCAGACGCTGTTCTGGATCGCCAAGTATTTCTATCGGGTCCGCTCGGGAGAGGAGCTGGTGAAGGCCGGCGTGTTCACCCGTACCGAATACAACCAGTTCCTCAAGGCCGAGGATTTCCTCTGGGCAGTACGCTGCCACATGCATTTCCTCACCGGCAAGGCCGAGGAGCGGCTGCATTTCGACATCCAGCGCGATATCGCCGAACGGCTCGGCTACACCAGCCATCCCGGCATGTCGGCGGTCGAGCGCTTCATGAAGCACTACTTCCTGATCGCCAAGGACGTCGGCGACCTGACCCGCATCTTCTGCGCGGCGCTGGAGGAGGAGCAGGCCAAGCATGTTCCCGGCTTCAACCGCATCTTCCTGACCTTCTCGCGCCGCCGCCGCAAGCTCGCCGGCACCGCCGACTTCATCGTCGACAACCACCGCATCAACGTCGCCGACGACAAGGTCTTTTCGCGCGACCCCGTCAATTTGCTCAGGCTGTTCTGGTTCGCCGACCGGCACGGCCTCGAATACCATCCCGACGCGCTCAAGCTGCTCAGGCGCTCGCTGCGGCTGGTCGACAGGGACCTGCGCCGGAACGCCGAGGCCAACCGCCTGTTCCTCGACATTCTCACCTCCGACCGCAATCCCGAACTCAACCTGAGACGCATGAACGAGGCGGGGCTGCTCGGCAAGCTCATCCCCGATTTCGGCAAGATCGTCGCGATGATGCAGTTCAACATGTATCATCACTATACGGTCGACGAGCACCTGCTGCGCTGCATCGGCATCCTGTCGGAGATCGAGCATGGCGACGGCGAGCGGCTGCACCCGCTGTCGCACACGCTGATGCCCGGGCTCACCAGCCAGCGCGAGGTGCTCTACGTGGCGGTGCTGCTGCACGACATCGCCAAGGGCCGGCCGGAGGACCATTCGGAGGTCGGGGCGCGGATCGCCCGCCGCATCTGCCCGCATATGGGCCTGTCGGCCGAGGACACCGCGACGGTGGCCTGGCTGGTGGAGCACCATCTGCTGATGTCGATGACGGCGCAGACCCGCGACCTCAACGACCGCAAGACGATCAGCGATTTCGCCGACATCGTGCAGTCGGTCGAGCGGCTGAAGCTGCTGCTCGTCCTGACCGTCTGCGACATCAGGGGCGTCGGCCCGGGCGTGTGGAACGGCTGGAAGGGTCAGTTGCTGCGCAATCTCTATTACGAAACCGAACTGCTGCTCACTGGCGGCTTCTCCGAGGTGTCGCGCTCGCTCAGGGCCGAGAAGGCGCGCGAAGAACTCGCGGCCGCCCTGGCCGCATGGCCGGAGAAAGCCCGACGCCGCGTCATCAAGCTGCATTACGAGAACTACCTGCTGGCCGTCGACGTCGAGGACCAGGTGCGCCACGCCGAGTTCATCCGTGCCGCAGACGAGGCCGGCAACAAGCTTGCCACCATGGCGCGCCCGCATGCCTTCGAGGCGGTGACCGAGATCACGGTGCTGGCGCAGGACCATCCGCGCCTGCTGTCCGTCATCGCTGGCGCCTGCGCGGCCGCCGGCGCCAACATCGTCGACGCCCAGGTGTTCACCACCTCGGACGGGCGGGCGCTCGACACCATCCTGATATCGCGCGAGTTCGATCGCGACGAGGACGAGCAGCGCCGTGCCGAGCGGGTCGGCCGGCTGATCGAGGACGTGCTGTCGGGCAAGAGCTGGCTGCCGGAGATCATCGCCAAGCGGGCGAAGTCGAAGCGGCGAGCCAGGACGTTCCCGATCGAGCCGCGCGTCGACATCCGCAACACGCTGTCCAATCGCTTCACCGTGATCGACGTCTCGGGGCTCGACCGGCCGGGCCTGCTGTCGGAGATAACGGGAAAGCTGTCGGACCTGTCGCTCGACATCGCCTCGGCCCACATCACCACATTCGGCGAGAAGGTGATCGACACCTTCTACGTCACCGATCTGACCGGGGCCAAGATCGAGAACCCGATGCGGGTGCAGGCGATCCGCACGGCGCTCACGGCAACGCTGGAAGGCGAGCCGGCGCGTAACGGCAAGGTGGCCGAGCGGGCCGCCGCGGAATGAGTATCGCGCTGATATTCTCCCCCCTCGAGGGCAGGGCGATCGCATATGGAAGTTCTGGAGTTGTCGCCCGGCCGGCCACCCCCACCCCTCAAGGGGGAGGGGGACTTTGCGGCCGCCATGCCGAGCGAAATCGTCACCGATTCATGTCTGGCGGAACAGCGGCAATATCCCCCTCCTCCTTGAGGGCAGGGGTTAGGGGTGGGGGTAGCTCAATATGCGATAGCCCTGCCCTCGCGGGGGATATGTCGTTGAAGGCCACTGAGGCGGCCGCAGGAGGCACCGCCATCAGGCCGGGCACTGCCGCGGCGACCCTTCCCGGCCGCTTCGCGGCCACCCTCCCCTCAAGGGGGAGCGGGACCCGCGTATGAGCCTCGTCCGGAAATTCGCCACCGTCGCCTCCGGCACGCTGATGAGCCGGCTGCTCGGCTTCGCCCGCGAGATGATGATGGCGGCGGCGCTCGGCACCGGACCGGTGGCCGACGCTTTCAACGCCGCCTTCCAGTTCCCCAACACCTTCCGCCGCCTGTTCGCCGAGGGCGCCTTCAACGCAGCCTTCGTACCGTTGTTCGCCAAGGAGATCGAGGCGGGCGGCATAGCCGGCGCCAAGCGCTTCTCCGAAGAGGTATTCGGCGTGCTGTTCACGGCGCTGATCGCGCTGACCATCCTGATGGAGCTGTCGATGCCGCTGCTGGTGTCGACCATCGTCGCACCCGGCTTTTCCGACAACCCGCAGAAGCACGATCTCGCAGTGTCGCTGGCGACGATCATGTTCCCCTATCTTATGTGCATGTCGCTGGCCGCCATGATGGCCGGCATGCTCAACTCGCTCCGGCGCTATTTCGCCGCGGCTGTGGCACCGGTCTTCCTCAACGTCATCCTCATCGCCGTGCTCGCCTATTGCTGGCATGAAGGGCTCGGCGGGCTGGAGATCGGCCATGCGCTCGCCTGGGGCGTGCTCGCCGCCGGCCTGGTGCAGCTCGCCATCGTCTGGGTGGCGGTGCGCCATGCCGGGGTGCGGATCGGCTTCCGCCGACCGCGGCTGACGCCCAACGTCAAGCGCCTGCTGGTGCTGGCCTTTCCGGCGGCGATCACCGGCGGCATCACCCAGATCAACCAGCTGATCGGCACGGCGATCGCCTCGGCCAAGGACAGCGCGGTGTCGTCGCTCGCCTATGCCGACCGCGTCTACCAGCTTCCGCTCGGCGTGGTCGGCATCGCCGTCGCCATCGTGCTCCTGCCGGAACTGGCGCGCGCGCTGAAGGCTGGCAATCTGCAGGAGGCGTCCAACCTGCAGAACCGTTCCGTCGAATTCACCCTGTTCCTGACGCTGCCGGCGGCGGCGGCGCTGCTCGTCATCTCGGAACCGATCGTGCGGCTGCTTTACGAGCGCGGCGCCTTCGCCGCCACCAACGGCACGCCGGCGGTGTCGGCCATCCTCGCCATTTTCGGGCTCGGCCTGCCGGCATTCGTGCTGATCAAGGCGTTCACGCCCGGCTATTTCGCCCGCGAGGACACGCGCACGCCGATGATCTTCGCGGCGATCTCGGTGGCGGTCAACATCGGCGTAGCGCTGACGCTCTTCCCGTCCATGGGCGGCGCCGGCATCGCCACCGCCTCGGCCATCGCCGGCTGGGTCAACGCTACGATGCTGCTCGCGGTGCTGATCCGGCGCGGCCATTGGGGCCGCGACGCCGGGCTGTTGAAGCGTATCCCGCGATTGCTGTTAGCCTCGGCGGTGATGGCGGGCGCGCTCTACTGGGCAGCGCGCTGGTTCGCCGGCAGCCTCGGGCCGACGGCGCCGTTCTGGGAGCAGGCGGCCGTACTCGGTTCGATCATTGCGGGGGCGATGCTGCTTTATTTCGCGGTCGTCTTCGCCATCGGCGGCGCCGACGTCGGCATGATCCGCCGCAGCTTCAGGCGCGGTTCGTCGACACCGAACGGGCCGGCATCTGACGCGTGAGCCCGCCAATAGGGTGTCGCGGAGCCCCCATGAAGGTCGTCACGGCCTCCGGAAGCCGGTCGGGCCGCCGTAGAGATAGCCGATGCGGTCGATCGCCTCCTCGAGGCCCTCTCGGGCGACCGTCATGGTGTGGCCGTTGGCGTGAATCAGCGAGGTGCCGTCGGTCATGATCGCGACATGGCCCTTCCAGAACACGAGGTCGCCGCGCCGCAGGTTTTCATAACCCGACCCAGGGTCGACCGGCACGCCGAGGCCGGCCGCCTGCATGTCGGAGTCGCGCAGCACATGGCGGCCGGCCATACGCATGGAAAGCTGCACAAGTCCCGAACAGTCGATGCCGAATCCGGACGCTCCGCCCCACAGATAGGGCGTGTGGATCAGCGTCTCGGCGACGGCGACATAATCGTCCGCATATGCATCGACCGAGCGGAGATGCGCATCGACGATCGCCTCACCCGACGTCAGCAGCGCGTAACGCGTGCCGCGGGTCTCGGCGTGGCCGACGACGGCGATCTCGGCACCCATCGACAGCACGCCGCTGCTGGGCACCTTCAGGTCAGGAGCCGGATAGAGGAAGGTCCGCGGCACGGCGACCTTATGGGTCGGCGCCGGATCGGCCTGGCCGAGATCGGCGGCGGCGACATAGCCGACATAGCCGTCGTCCGACGCCTGGACCCAGGCAAAACCTTCGGCCTCCTCGAAAACATGCAGCGAAGCGCCCTTGAGGAGTTGCGTGTTCAGCCCAGAGTCGGGCCGCGGCGCGGCCCGCATGTCGGCGACCGAAGCGGCTATGCGCGCCGGGCGGCCCACGACGAAGCGCTCCGCCTCGACCTGCCCCTTCAGGCTGACGTCGGCAAGGTCGGGGCGATAGGCATGCAGGCGCGGGTCCCTGGCGGTCAAAGCGGAAGCTCCCTGGCGGCTGCGATGATAACATCGCCGAAGCGCTCGACATAGAGCGCGCCCTCGACCGTGCGGCCGACCAGCACGTTGCGGCGGTCCGCCTCGTCGCGCCGGCGGGTGAGGAGCTTCATCGCCCCCATCGTGTCGAGCGCCCGCGTGATCACCGGCTTGGTCACCCCGAGACGTGCCGCCAGGCCGCGCACCGTATGCGGCGGCGGGTCGAGATAGACGGTAAGCAGGATCGCCATCTGCCGCATCGACAGGTCCGGCCGGCCGGCCTCGACCTCGGAGAGGGCAACCTGTTGCCACAGCCGAAGGGCCTGGGTCGGACGCAGGCTAACAGACATCCCACCATTGTGGTCCCAAACTGTTTCGGAGCCGTTACGGTGAACCCAAGCACCCCTTCTACACCGGGCAGCCACTACAGGGGCCGCTTGCGGCCGAACCGCTAAGCGGAAGCTATTTCGCGTAGCGCGCGGCGATCACCCGCTCCAGCGCTCGGATCGCCTGGGCCTCGCCGCCGGTCGGGCCGTGCGGCCGATCCGACGGGTTCCAGCCGAAAATGTCGAAATGTGCCCAGCTTCGCGCCTTCTCGACGAAACGCTGCAGGAACAACGCCGCGGTGATGGAGCCGGCGAAACCGTCGGTGGTGACGTTGTTGATGTCGGCGATCTTCGAAGCGAGTTTCGCTTCGTAGGGCTTCCACAGCGGCATCCGCCACACCGGATCTTCCACCTGCGCCGCCGCGGCCGCGATCCCGTCGGCAAGGCTCTCGTCGTCGGTATAGAAGGGCGGCAGGTCCGGGCCTAGCGCGACGCGGGCTGCGCCGGTGAGCGTCGCCATGTCGATCAGGAGGTCCGGCGCCTCTTCATCGGCCAGCGAAAGCGCATCGGCCAGGATGAGCCTTCCCTCGGCGTCGGTGTTGCCGATCTCGACCGTGATGCCCTTGCGGCTCGGCAGCACGTCGCCCGGCCGGAAGGCGTTGCCGGCAATTGCATTTTCGACCGCCGGGATGAGGACGCGCAGCCGCACATCCAGCTTGGCGGCCATGATCATGGAAGCGAGCGCGAGCACATTGGCGGCGCCGCCCATGTCCTTCTTCATCAGCAGCATGCCGCTGGCCGGCTTGATGTCGAGGCCGCCGGTGTCGAAGCAGACGCCCTTGCCGACCAGCGTCAGCTTCGGCGCACCCTTGCGGCCCCAGACGAGATCGATCAGCCGCGGCGCCTGCGCCGACGCACGTCCCACCGCATGGATCATCGGAAAATTTTCGGCGAGCAGCGCATCGCCGAGGACGACGGAGATCTTCGCCTTGTGGGCGGCGGCGGCCTTGCGAACCGCCTCCTCCAGCGCGTCCGGACCGAGGTCGTTGGTCGGCGTGTTGATCAGGTCGCGCGCCAGGAAGACGCCGTCGGCGACGCGCCCGACTGCGTCCGCATCGGCGCCCTCGGGCAGCGCAAAACGCACCGTCCTGCCCGGCTTCTTGCCGTAACGGGTGAAGACATAGCCGCCCAGCCGCAGCGCCAGCGCCGCAAGCGTGGGATCGGAGGGGACGGTGGAAAAATGCCACTCGCCCGCGGGCAGCGTCGTGGCGAGCTTGCCGAGGGAGAGCGTCCCATCCTTACCGTCACCGATGCCGAACAGCGCAGCCGCGACATTCCCATCAGCCGACGGCACCACCAGCAATCGGCCGGACTGCCCCGAAAACCCATTCGCCTCGGCCCAGGCAATGGCCTCGGGCGTCAGTCCCGCATCCTGGATGCCGGCGGGACCGACCAGCATTATTGGACGAGAATGTTCGCTCGGACGTTCGATCAGTTCGACAGGCATGCGCAGTCCCTCATCGATGTTGCGGCTCCCGTCAATCGAGCCTGGGCATTAAATTTCCGTAAGCCATACTCTTCGGGCGACCGGAGGCGCTGGAACCTTTGCAGGCTCGCCAAGTTTTGCCGATACCAGACCGGTGCCCCTCCTCCCGTGACCCCGCAGCCCAAAAGGCTGCGGGTCTTTTTGTGTCGGCCGCCGCGGAACGTTGCCCGTGCGCGCTCGACCGACGGCGAGCCTTAACCTTCCATTAGGGTTAACGGAATATTTCTGCCTGGAAAGACGCGGGCCATGGGGGGCACGACCGATGCGCAGCAAAGTCTCGAACGACAGGCCGATGGCCCCTTCGCGGGCCGCTATCGGCCGCGCGGCGGGTCCTCTTCTGGCGATGATCCTCGCGATCGGGGTGGCAGGCTGCGGCGGCGTATCGCGGGAAACGACCGGCTCGATATCGCGGGGCGCGGGCAAGCCCGTCGACCAGATGTCGGCCAGCGAGCTTCCCGGCGCGGCGGCGGCGCTCGGCCGCGCCTATGCCAAGGATACCACCAACAAGGACGTGGGGCTGCGCTACGCCACCGTGCTGCAGATGCGCGGCCAGGCTGACCAGGCGCTTGCCGTCATGCGCAAGCTCGTCATCGACCACCCGAAGGATCGCGTCGTGCTGGCCGCCTACGGCAAGGCGCTGGCCGGGACCGGCCAGTTCGAACCGGCGCTCGACGCCATCCGTCGCGCGCAGACCCCGGAATATCCGGACTGGAAGCTGTTTTCGGCCGAAGGTGCCATCCTCGATCAGGTCGGCGAGAAGGCGCAGGCGCGCGAGCTCTACCGCAAGGCGCTGGACATTCGTCCGAACGAGCCGTCGGTGCTGTCCAATCTCGGCATGTCCTACCTGCTCGACGGCGACCTCCGAACCGCCGAGACCTATCTGCGCAACGCCGTGGAGCAGCCCGGTTCCGACAGCCGCGTACGTCAGAATCTCGCCCTGGTCGTCGGCCTGCAGGGCCGCTTCGAAGAGGCCGAGCGCATAGCCGGCCAGGAACTGGCACCGGCGCAGGCCCAGGCCAACATGGAGTACCTGCGCAGGATGCTGGCGCAGCAGAACTCCTGGAGCCAGATCAAGGCCGAAGACAAGAAGAAGGTTGCGTCGAATTGAGGCAGTAGGCAGTAGGCAGTAGGCAGTAGGCAGTAGAAAATCATACTGCCGAATAGCGGAACTCAACCTGCGGTCGGCTTCGGCAGGTATTTTCTGGGACCAACCCTACTGCCTACTGCCTATCCGGCTTCCTCGCCACCAGAAACGCATCCACGGGCCGGGCGCCGTTTGGCAAAGTCTTGATGCGGTTGGCGATCTTGGCGAGCGGATAGGCAAGCGCGATGGCCGCGTGCCATGACCAGCGATGCGCGATGTAGCGCTCGTGCGGCGCCTTGTCGGTGCGCTTGAACAGCAGGCGATGCAGCCAATAGATCAGCCCCTGATGTGGCGACGGCTGCAGCGTACCCGCCTCCACGACTTCCAGCCCGAGTTCCGCGGCGAGTGCCCGATAGGCTCCCGGATTCCACCACGTCACATGGTGCGGCGGGATGTTGATGGGCAGATTCGGAATTTCGGTCAGCGGCGATGGATGCAGCGGCGCTGCGAGGATCAGCAGGCCGCCCGGCTTCAGCAGCCGGACCATCAGCTCCGCATGCCGGCGCGGATCGGGAACGTGCTCGATGACGTGGAAGGCAGTCGCCACGTCGAAGGATTCCGGCCGCTGCGCGGCATAGGCTTCGAGCGTCTCGCGGATGACCACTTCGTCGGCGTCCGGGCCCGCATAGGGGTCGAGCCCCGTATACCGGGCATGCGAGAGATGCCGCCGGAACACGCCGGGGCCGCAGCCGACATCGACGACCTCGGCGCCGTCCGGGATGAAGCTGGCCGCGCGCTTGTAGTCGACACGCGTGTCGGCGACGTCGTTCAGCCGCTCGTGAACGTCCCATTCGTCGTAGTAGGTCTGGTAGAAGGCGCCGTCGCCGACGACGCGCGGCTCGAAGAACACCAGGCCGGTCGGCGATTCGTAGAGCGTGACGCGGTCGATGCCCTTGAACAGGTGCTTCACGTCGACACCCTGGCCGATGCGCCAGATGTCCTCGATCACCCTTGCCGAGACGCCGTGGATGCGGCGCGCAGCCGGCTTGCCGGTGATCGGGCACGGCGGCAACACCTTTTCGTCGCCGGCGGGGCGCGTCGGTCCTGCCATTCGCATTCCTCTCGGTTGCAGGCGACCGTCAGGTCCTTGACCGTTCGGACAGGCGCAGCATGATTTCCTTGTCCGGCCGCGAGGTGAGATTGCCGAGCGGCTTCGGCCGGGTCCCGGGCACCAGCGTTAACCGAGCCCGAGCCAGAAGTCCACGCAGGATGGCAGCCATCTCGATATCGGCGAAACGAGCGCCTGGGCAGCCCCGTGCGCCCATGCCGAACGGCATGTAGCTCGTGCGCGCCGGCGCGGGGCCGCCCTCCAGCCAGCGGCGCGGAGAAAAGTCGTCCGGCCGCCACCAGAGTTTTTGGTGACGATGCAAGGTCCAGGGCGCCACCAGCACGAAGCTGCCGGCCGGCACCGGCTTGGTGCGGAAGACGACGTCCTCCTGCGCCTCGCGCAGGAAGAAACCGATCGGCGGATAGATCCTGAGAGCCTCTCTCGCCAGCGCGTCGGCGATCGAGTCCGGGTCCGCCGCTCCCCAGAATCCCTCCCCCTCGGTCTTGCCTGCGAGTGCCGCGGCGGTCGCGTCCTGCAGTTCCGGACGTCCGGCAAGCTCGTAGGAGAGCCAGGACAGCGTCGAGGCCGTGGTCTCGTGGCCGGCAAGCAGCATGACGGCGATCTCGTCGAGCAGCGCCTCTTCTCCGGCCAATCCCGGCTCCAGCCGGCCGGCCTCGGCGAGCGCGAGCGCGAAGGGCGCGGTCTCGAGCGGCCGGTCCCCATTGATCAGGGGCGTGACGAAGCGCTCCCGCATCAGCGCCCGCATCTCCCCGCCGATCTCCTCGATCCCCATGTCCCGCATCACGCGGGCACGCGCCCGTTCGTCCTGCCCGGCAAGCATCAGCACCAGCGGTGCCGCCTTCCTGTGGAAGGCGAAGAACAGCCGCGTGAAGCGAAGCGACTGGTCCGCATCGAAGCGATCGCCGAGCGTGCAGTGCGAGACGATATCGACGGTGAGCCGCGACAGTTCCTCGCTGATCGCGACCTGGCCACCCGGGGCAGCCAGCCAGCGGGCGAGATAGTCCGCCGTGATCGCCTCCGTCACCCGCCGCACCTCTTCGTCGGGGATCGTCGCCAGCGAGCGCGAGAAGATGCGGCGCGTCTCCTTGACCGACGCGCCGCCCGGCTGGCCGAAGACGCCGCCGCCGATCAACGGTTTCAGCAGATCATGCACCACCGCGCTTTTCGGGAACTGGCCGGCGCGGTCGAGCATCACCGTCTCGACAACCTTCGGATCATTGGCGAAGACGAGCTTGCTGCTGGCCAGATCGATCAGCATGAGCCACCGCTCGAGCGGCTTTCCCGCGGCGTAGCGCATCGGATCGGCGAAGATCCGGGCGGCCAAACGGCTGGCGAACGGCACCCGGCCCAACGACCAGGACAGCATGCTCAGGAGGCGGGGAATGGCAGTCGCTCCTTGACCGCGATCGAATACGGACCGGAAATCTCGTAGACCACATGGCCCCACCTGATCCGCCGTGTCCAGGCGGCCGCGACGATCACGCTGAGATGGAACAGATCGACCAGCGGCTGGAGCAGGCCGAGCAGCAGTTGGATCAGCCGGACCGGGACGGAGTCGGGCATGTCGAGCCGTCTGGCGACGTCGCCGACCAGCGCCTGCTTCAGCACCGCCAGCGCGGCAAGGCCAATCGCCGCCCACAGGTAGTCGCCCGTCGCGCGGACCTGCCAGAGCACCGCGATCCAGGCGGCGAGGCGAACAGCGACCGTCGCCAGAGCCATGCGCCAGAGCCAAGGGCGGTAGATGTGGCCGATCCGATACTGGCGCACGGCGAAGCGCCAGGCTGCAACGAGGCCAAGATCCGTGGGGGAGGGAATCAGCAGTGCGCCGCGCGTAAGAACCCGCAGCCCGGCAGCCGAGGCATGCTCGGCGAGTGAAAGATCGTCGGAAAGGGTCGAATCAAGGCTGACGGAAAGCTGCATGCGCTCGGCAGCCGCCGGCGAGATGCCGATGCTGCCGCCCCAGACGACGCTGGTCGAGTTCCAGCCGGTGCGCGGCAGCAGGGTGACGGCGCGGTCGATCGCCGCCACCAGATGCGCGCCCAGGCGATGTTTTCGCACCTGCTGCCAGCGATGGCCGGTCACCAGATCGAAATTGCCGTCCATCAGCGGAGAAACCAGCGCGCTCAGCCACCAGCGTTGCGGAACGATGTCGCCGTCCATCATGACGATGGCCTGGTCGCGCTCGTCGATCAGCGCGAGAGCGGCCTGCTGGTTGCGGCACTTCTGCGCCTGGTCGCGGGCGTCGCCCGCCACCACGATCTCAACGGGAAAGCGCGCCATCGGCGCCGCCTGGCGGACCCGTTCATAGGCAGGATCGTCATGCGATTCCACCGAGACGATCAGGCGGGCGGGAAGCAGCGTCTGTGCGTTGAGCGTGCCGATGAGCGTCTCGAGCCCAGGCATCGCGCCGGTGATCGGCAGGATGACGCTGACGGCTGCACGGCGCTCGGAGCGCGGCTTCTGCAGGCGCATGAGCCGCACGATCACGCTCGCCAGCGACAGCAGGTTTATGCAGAGCCCGACCAGGGCCAGAGGCAGAACCCAGGACCACATTCCTCCCCTCTACGCGATGGCGGCGCTGAACGGTAGCGCTAACCTGCGCGCGGCCGGCGTCACCTGCTCGAAGAGGACGAACTTTCGCCCCAGATACCGCGCTCGCTCACCTGGATGCCGGCGGGGCCGAGAATGACGGCGAACAGCACGGGCAGAAAGAACAGGATCATCGGCACGGTGAGCTTGGGCGGCAGCGCGGCTGCCTTCTTCTCCGCTTCGTTCATGCGCATGTCGCGGCTCTCGCTGGCCAGCACGCGCAACGCATGCCCGACGGGCGTGCCATAGCGTTCCGCCTGGATGAGCGCCTGCATCACCGACTTGACCGATTCGAGACCGGTGCGTCCCGACAGGTTCTCGAACGCCTGGCGGCGCTCCGGAAGATAGGAGAGCTCCGCATTGGTCAGGATCAGCTCCTCGGCGAGTTCGCCCGATTGCGTGCCGATCTCGTCGGCGACACGGCGCATGGCGACCTCGACCGACATGCCCGACTCCACGCAGATCAGCATCAGGTCCAGGGCATCGGGCCAGGCGCGCTGGATGGACTGCTTGCGCTTCGTCGCCTTGTTGGTGACGTAGAGCACAGGCGCATAGAAGCCTGCATAGGCGGCGGCAATTGCCACGAACACTTTTACGAAGAACGGCTGCTCCGGCATCGCGCCGAGGAAGAACAGGTAGAACAGGGCGACAGCAAAGAAGACGAAAGGCAGGACGAAGCGGAAGAACAGGAACCGGTTGAGCGGATTCTGACCGCGGAAACCGGCGACCTTGAGCTTGTTCAGCGTGGCCTCGTCGACCAGCGCACGCTTGAGGTCGAGCCTTTCGACGAAATTGCGTATGCCGATCGACTGCTGCTCGCGCAGGCCCTTGCGGCGGCGGTCGGCCTCGGCCGCCAGGCGGGCCCGCTGCCTGGCGCGCAACTCGTCCCGTTCCAGCGCGACGCTCTTCATCCGCGCCCGGAGGGGATTGCCGCCGAGGGCCGGCATGACGGTGAAGATCGTCGCAAACACGGCGATGCCGACCAGAAGTGCGATCAGCAGCGAAGGATCTGTCAGGAGTCGGACGGTCTGTTCGGACATCCAGCTAGACCTCGAAATTGATCATCTGCCGCATCACCAGGATGCCGATCAGCATCCACACAGCCGAGACGCCGAGAATGAGATTGCCGGTCGACGTGGCGAACAGCGGCATGATGTAGGTCGGGCTGGACAGGTAGACGAGGCCGGCGACGATGAAGGGCAGCGCCCCGATGATGGCGGCAGAGGCCTTGGCCTCCATCGACAGCGCCTGAACCTTGGCCTTCATCTTCTTGCGGTCACGCAGCACGCGCGAAAGGTTGCCGAGCGCCTCGGAGAGATTGCCGCCGGCCTGATTCTGGATCTGGATCACGATGCCGAAGAAGCCGGCTTCCGGGCAGGGCATGCTTTCGGGCATCCGCATGACGGCGTCAGGAATGGACATGCCGAGCTGCTGGGCTTCGACGATGCGGCGGAATTCGCTTCTGACCGGTTCGGCCGCCTCGTTGGCGATCAGCCGGATGCCGTCGTTGAGCGGCAGCCCGGACTTGACCGCGCGCACGATCACGTCGAGCGCATTCGGGAACTCGGCGAGGAAGGCCTTGACGCGGCGCGCCCGTTTGAACGACACGAACCAGCGCGGCAGGCCGAGCGCGCCGACGATGAGCAGGCCGGGCAGCAGCAAAAGCGGCAGCCCGGCGATGAAGCCGGCCGCCGTCAGCGCCAGCCCACACAGCGCCGAGTAGAGATAGAAACGTTCGATGGAGACGGTGAGGCCGGCCTGCCGCAACTGGATGCGCAGCGGCGGCCGGCGGATGTTGTTGTCCCGCACCTTCTGCTTTTCGTCGAGCTCCTTGAGCGAATCCTGCACCGACTTGCGGCGGCGGGCCGCTTCGGCGGCGCGGTCGCGAGACGCCTTGACGACCGAGCGGTCGGTTTCAGCACGCTTGATCGTGTCGAGCCGCCGGTCGGCCTGCTTCTCGTCGGCGATCCGGTTGAACAGGAAGGCGTAGGCGACGGCCCCGGCGCTGACGCCGGCGAGCGCGATGAAGACCAGCAGGGTGGAGTCCAGACCGAACATCATTCCGCCCGCTTTTCCATCGCCTCGAGCGCGGTGGCGAGGCGATGCTCCTCGCCGAAATAGCGGGCGCGCTCCCAGAAATGCGGGCGTCCGATGCCCGTCGACATATGCTCGCCGATCAGCCGTCCCTGGGCATCCTCGCCCTTGAGATTATAGACTACCAGATCTTGGGTGATGATGACGTCACCCTCCATGCCGACCACCTCGGTGATGTGGGTGATGCGGCGAGAGCCGTCGCGCAGGCGCGCCGCCTGGATGATGACGTCGATCGAGCCGACGATGATCTCGCGCACGGTCCTCTGCGGCAGCGAATAGCCGCCCATGGCGATCATCGATTCCATGCGGTTGAGGCATTCGCGCGGGCTATTGGAGTGAATGGTGCCCATCGAGCCGTCATGGCCGGTGTTCATGGCCTGCAGCAGATCGAACACTTCCGGCCCGCGCACCTCGCCGACGATGATGCGCTCGGGACGCATGCGCAGGCAGTTGCGGACCAGGTCGCGCATGGTGACCTCGCCCTCGCCCTCGAGATTTGGCGGCCGGGTTTCGAGACGCACCACATGCGGCTGCTGAAGCTGCAGCTCGGCGGAGTCCTCGCAGGTGATGACGCGTTCGTCGCGGTCGATGTAGTTGGTGAGGCAGTTGAGCAGCGTCGTCTTGCCGGAGCCGGTGCCGCCGGAGATGAGGATGTTGCAGCGAACCCGGCCGATGATCTTGAGAATCTCGGCGCCGTGGGGAGAGATCGCGCCGAATTTCGTGATCTGGTCGAGCGTGAGCTTGTCCTTCTTGAACTTGCGGATGGTCAGCGCAGTGCCGTCGATCGACAGCGGCGGCGCGATCACGTTGACGCGCGAGCCGTCGGGCAGGCGGGCATCGCAGATCGGCGAAGATTCGTCGACGCGGCGGCCGACCTGGCTGACGATGCGCTGGCAGATGTTGAGAAGCTGCTGGTTGTCGCGGAAGCGGACGCCGGTCTGCTCGACCTTGCCGTTGACCTCGATGTAGACGTTCTTGGCGCCGTTCACCATGATGTCGGCGATATCGTCGCGGGCGAGCAGCGGCTCCAGCGGGCCGAAGCCGAGCACATCGTTGCAGATGTCCTCGAGCAGTTCCTCCTGCTCGGAGATCGACATCACGAAATTCTTGATCGCGATGATGTCGTTGACGATGTCGCGGATCTCTTCGCGGGCGCTGTCGGGGTCGAGCTTGGCAAGCTGCGACAGGTCGATCGTATCGATCAGCGCGGAGAAGACCTGGCTTTTGGTGTCGTAGTAGGTCTCGCTCCGTTCGCGCTGCGCCCGCCGCGGTTCGGCGGGAGGCGCCGGCACCTCCGGACGCCTGGGTGCGAGCACCGCCGGCCCTGCATCGGGCTGACGCGGCGTCAGCGTCGCCGTCGCGCCGGCCGCCGGTGCCATCGGCATCGGAGGGGGAGCGCGGAACTCGGGCGTCGTCCTCGTCCCGTCGTCGTTGCCTCTTCTACCGAACATGACTTTTCTGCCGTTACGCTGCGGAGGATCACTTCTTCTTCAGCTTGAGCTTGCCGATGATGCCGGAAAGCCCCGGCTTCGCCCGCGGCTTGATCTCGCTGCGGCCTGTCAGCACATGCGCGATCTCGCGGATAGACTGGACGATCGGGTGCTTGGCGTCCATTTCCCCGAGCATGCGGCCGTTGTTGGCCGCATTGCCGAAGAGCTGCGGATCGAAAGGTATGACGCCCACCGGCACCACGCCGAGCGGATCGGCGAAATCGTTGATCGATATCTCCGAGCGCTTCGGCACCCCGGCCTGGTTGATGATCAGCTTCGGCGGGGCGTCGTTCGGCCGCGTCTTCTTCAGCATGTCGACCAGGTTCTTGGTGTTGCGCAGGTTGGCGAGCTCCGGCGTGGCGGTGATCACCACGTCGTCGGCCTGCATCAGCGTCTGCTTGCTCCAGCCGGTCCAGACATGCGGCACGTCGAGCACGAGCAGCGGCGCGCTGCGCTGCGCCGTCTCGATGATCTGCTTGAAGGCATCCGCCTCGAAGTCGTAGACCCGATCCAGCGTCGACGGCGCAGCCAGCAGCGACAGCCGTTCGGCGCACTGGGCGAGCAGTCGATCCAGATAGACCTCGTCGATGCGCTCCGGCGAGAACACGGCCTCGGCCATGCCTTGCGCCGGATCCTGGTCGAAATTGATGTTGGCGGTGCCGAAGGCCAGATCGAGGTCGGCGACGACGACCTCGGAACTGAACAGGTTCGACATCGCCCATCCGACATTGTGGGCTATGGTGGAGGAGCCGACGCCGCCCTTCGCACCGATGAAGGCAATCGACCGGCCGATCGGCTCGGCCGAGGGATCGACGAAGATTCCGGAGATCACGCCGAGGATATCGGCGAGCGAAATCGGCGCGACCATATACTCCGAGATGCCCGACTTGATCAGGTCGCGGTACAGCGACACGTCGTTGTAATGGCCGATCACCACCACCTTGGTGCTTGGGTCGCAGCATTCGGCGAGTTGGCCGAGGCTTTCCAGCAGCGGGCGGGGCTCGCTGCGCGACTCGACGATGATCAGGTTGGGCGTCGGCGCACTCTGGTAGAAGTCGACGGCGGTGGGTATGCCGCCCATGTGGATCTTGACATGCGCCTTGGCCATCCGCCGGTCCAGGCTCGCCCGCTCGACCGGCACGGCGATGCCGTCCGTCTCGCAGAATGCCTGGATCGAGATGCGCGGTACCGGACGCAGCGCATGCAGCTCGGAAATGTCGCGCTCCATCGCGCGGCCCGGATCGAGCTCTGAGTCGTAAGCCAGAGTGCCCATGGATCGCCCCGTCCTCAGTATTCGATCTCGCGCGTCGGCTCGTCGGCCCACACCGGTGCGTTGCGGTAGTCGTCGATGACGACGCTGCGCCGCTCGGCATCGACCTCCGTCGTCTTGCGCGGCCCGAGCAGGTCGGCGGGATTCTCGAGTTGCGCGGCAAGGTTGTTCTGGTAGGAACAGCCGAAATTGGCGTAGTGCTTGTTCTCGCTGGTCTCGCCGAGATCCGCGGGCCACCGGCCGCATTTGTTGGTCTGCGCCGTGATCGCCGTGTAGCTCACCCGCACCGGCGCCGAGACTTCGGCCGCACCGGCCTGGTAGGACGAGATCATGATCCGGCTGGCCGGCACGCCCTGCTTCTTAGCGTAATGCGCGAAAGCGCTTCCGGCCTCGGAAGCGGCGACCTGGTTGGCCGAGCCGACCGGAACCAGGATGGTCAGCGGCGGCGCGGCGCTGCGGTCGTAATTGTCGAGGAAGCCACCGAGCGCGACCCGCTGCGTATTGGTTATGCCGCGATCGCTGGCGCCGACCGGCAGATCGATCACCTGCTCCTTCTCGGCGATCACGATCGGATGGCTAGTCCGGTAGTCGTCGGGCACGGAGCCCACCGTCACGCTATCGGTCCTGGCGGCGCAACCGCCCAGCAGGGCAGCGGCGAGCGCGGCGGCAAGCACGGTAGCCGGCCTGCGCATGATGCGGATCGGGACGGGTCGCGGCGCCGCGAGGGGAGCCGTCCTGGAGGTCTTCTCGATCATGGCTCGTCCCCCGATCACTTGTAGATGTAGCCGACCATGCCGTGATAGCGGCCGTCGGGCTTGTCCGTCTTCATGGTCCCGTAGACGCGGTTGATGCGGCCGAGGAACATGCCCGCGCCGTCGCTGGCGGGGTTGAAATTGTCGTCCGGCTTGGCGAGCGCGGCACGCGCCACCGGCTTGCTCAGATAGGGCGTGATCAGGATCACCAGCTCCGTCTCGTTGCGCACGAAGTCGCGGCTGCGGAACAGCGTGCCCAGCACGGGTATCTTGGAAAGCCCGGGCACGCCCTGCACGGCCTGCCGGACATCGTCGCGCACCAGGCCGGCGATCATCATCGAGCCGCCGGACGGCAGCTCGACGGTGGTGTCGGCGAGCCGCTTGCGGATGGAAATGAGATTGGTGCCCGGCAGATTAGTGCGCGGCTCGAAGATGCCTCCGAACAATCCCGGATTCTTGGCGGGCGGGCCGCCGGGGGCGGTGACCGATCCTTCGGTGGTCGGCTCGGATACCGAGGTGCGCACCTTCAGGCTGATCCGGCCCGGCGAGAGCACGACCGGCAGGAATTCGAGGCCGATGCCGTATTCCAGCTTCTCGATCTCGTAGGTCACCTGGCCGGTCTCGTTGTCGTCAGACACGTTGCTTGAGCGGCCCGTGACCAGGTTGAACTCGCCGCCGACCCTGAAAGTCGCCTTCTCGCCCGAGACCGCCGTCAGCGTCGGCTCGGCCAGCGTCTTCATCACGCCGGCCTGCTCCATCGCATTGACATAGGCGTCGATCGCCGACGTCCCGAGCGCGAAGCCGGAGGCAGAGAGCGGCGCGCCGAGGCCGAAGGAGTTCTCGGCGATGGCGCCCCAGCTGATGCCGTTGCTGTCGCCGCCGGCGATCAGGTTGACGCCGAGCTGCTTCATGACCGTGCGGCTGACCTCGGCCACCGTAACCTTGAGCGTGACCTGGTCCTCGCCGATGATCTTCAGCAGGTTGACGATCCGGCTCACCCGGCGTTCAGAATCCGGGTTGTTGATGTCGACGCCGCTGTCGCTCGACCCGCCCGAGGCCGTCTGCGAATACTGGCCGGTCGTCGCCTCACCGCCGCTGACGAAGATGGTCGCGAGCTCCGCCGCGCGCTTGGCGTCCAGGGGCGTCTCGACCGTGCCGGTGAGCACGACATTGTCGTTGAGCAGCTCGACGGTGACGTCGGACGTCGGCAGGAAGCGCTTGATGTAGCCTTCCAGCCCCGCGACATCGCGTTCGATCTGCAGGTCGAGATTGGCGATCTGCTCGCCATTGGGCCCGAAGACGAAGATGTTGGTCTGGCCGACCGCCTTGCCGAACAGGTAGATGCGGCGGGCCGTGCGGGTCACCGCGTCGGCGACCGCCGGATTGGCGACCAGGATGTCGTAGGCATCGGTCGGCAGGTCGATGACGATCGACTTGTTGAGGCCGAGCTTGATCGGCTCGCTGCTGCTGCGCGACGGGCCGACCTCGACGCGGCCGGATCCCGCCTGCGCCGCCGTGGGCGGCATGACCGTACCCGCCAGCACCGCAAGCGCCACGGCAAGCGCTGTCGCATTCCTGAGAACCCGCTGCGAGGCGCGGCGCCCCGTCATCGGCCGAGACACGGCGTCCGCTCTCATTTCCTCGCTCCCACTTCGGAGACTTCGCCGGATTTGATCAACCGCACGGTGCTGCGCTTGCCGTTGCCCGAGACCAGGTAGTCGGCCTCGCCATCCGGTACCTCCTGCGCGTCGGCGACGGAACGCAGGGCCAGCGTCAGGCGATCGGCCATCTGCTGGGCGACGGTGATGATCTCCGCCTGCTGCGGCGTCAGCTCGAGCGTCGCGGTTTCGCCGACCTTCACCTTCTTGCCGTCCTCGTCCTCCTGGATGGTCTGGTCGATGGCCAGAACCTTGATGTTCTTCAGGATGGTCTCGGTGACGAAGCCGGTGGCGGTGGCCTTGTCGGACCGCCGGGTCATGATGACGTCGACGAAGTCGTTGGGCAGGATGAAGCCGCCGGCGGAGGTGTCGGCGGAAATCTGCGTCGCTATGGCGCGGCGGCCGGACGGCAGCACCGAGGACATGAAGCTCTGGCCTTCGCCGACCAGCTTGGAGCGGCGGAGCGGCTCGCCGCCATAGATCGGCACACGGGCTATGCCCGTCCGCAGCTTCTCCATGGCATCGGGCTCGGCATTGCGGGTTATGAAATTCTCGTTGATGCCGGCGCTGGGCCAGTCCTGCCAGGAGAGCTGGTCGCCGATGCCGGCGCCCATCGGTACGTCGCCGGAAACCACAAGCACCTGGGCCGTGGAGATCGACGGCGTCTCGGATTCGACGACGACGGCCGGCAAGGGCGCCGTCATGTTCTTGGCAACCCAACCTGCTCCGCCCGCCGCCACGGCGGCGACGCCCAGAATGATAAGCCGCGATGCAGCCATATTCCAAAACCCCGCGCTCGGCACCCCATTCAGCCGAGACGCAGGTTGCAGCGCCAATCGTCAAATTACGGTTAACGCTCTACCAACAATTGTGATTAATTTTCCGTTGCGCTTTGACCGTGCGGCGAAGTCCGCGCAAGCAATCGAGGGGTCAAGCCTGACGATCCCGCTCCTTCAGCCGGTCAGCCTTGTCACCGCCCAGGCCATCAGCGGCGCGTGCGGATAGGTGAGCAGGCCGCCGATGCCGAGGGCAATGCCATAAGGCACGCCGGCCTTGCTGTCGGCGATATTGCGCAGGAACATGTTGTTGCCGGTGTAGACCGACAGCGCCGACCCGCGGAAGCTCAGTATGCCGAGCGTCAGCACGCCGCCGACCACGGCCGAGATCGCCAGATACTGCGCCAGCGGAAAGCCCATGCCCATGTAGAGAGCCGTCGCCGCCATCAGCTTGGCGTCCCCTCCCCCCATGGCGCCCATGGCGAAAAGACCGAACCCGGCAATCAGCACCGTCAGGCCGGCGGCGAAATGCCAGCCATAGGTCGTCCAGTCCATGCCGGTCAGCGGCGCGACGACGGCGAAGGTCGCGACGAGCACAAGTGACACACGGTTGGCAATCGTCATGGAAAGCAGGTCGGAAACCGCCGCGAAGACCATGCAGAACGGGAACACGACGAAGATCAGGGCTTCCAGCATGCGTGCATTCCGATTTCGGCCGATTTCAAGATAACCCGGCTGCGCTAAACGGCGATAAGCCCAGTCCGAAAAATTAAAGGTCGGGATGCATGGAGCTCAACGAAAGAGGCCGCCCTCTTGGAGCGGCCCTTCCGATTCCCGGCCTGCAGTCAGACCAATGGTCTGTCTGCTTCCGCAGATTACGGGTTGCCGGCAGGCGGCGCTGCCTTCGGCGCCAGCTCGTCGGCGACCTCCTGGAACTTGTCACCGATGCTACCGCCGAGGGCAGTCGCACCGGTGATGATGGCAAGCGCGATGAGAGCGGCGATCAGACCGTATTCGATGGCGGTCGCGCCGGATTCGTCCTTCACAAAACGTGCAAACAGTTTCGACATGACAGAGACCCTTAACTCCACGTGTTACAGCACTTCCGTCAACTGTTCTTGGGGTTGATCGGATGACCGGCAATCTACGCAGCAGCCCTTTCGATGCGCTTAACGAACAGCCTTACCGAAACCTTGCATGCACTTCCGCGATCCCGTGGTTAATCATTCCAAAAGCAGAAATCTTTAATAAAAGTCGATCTTCCGGCCAATAGGCCAAGCACTTCAATGAATTCGGCTGAGGCATCAGGCGGTCGCACCGATCACCGCCCGCCTGGGTTCGTCGACAAGGCAAGCCGGCTTAACCGGCGATTCACCAATATCGTTCATCTTCGTGAAAGTGCCCGTCCACCGGAGAGCCGAGATGGCCGTATCGAAGACCTGTTCCCGTCTGCTCGGCGCGCTTGCGGCGCTGGTGCTGACCGCGACCGCCGCGGCTCATGCCGAGGGCGGAATCGAAGTGGTGATGAACCAGGCCAAGATCGTCAAGCTGGCGCGCGCCGCCGACACGATCGTGGTCGGCAACCCGCGGATCGCCGACGCCGCCGTCCAGGACGCCACCACCATCGTGCTGACCGGCAAGGGATTCGGCGTCACCAACCTGGTCGTTCTCGACGAGGCCGGCAGCCCGATCGTCGACGAGCAGATCGTCGTCACGCGCCAGACCGCAAACTCCGTGCGCGTATACAGGCGTGCCGACATCCAGACGCTTTCCTGCGCGCCGTTCTGCGAGGGCTCCTACAAATCGGCTGCCGAGTACACCTCGGAAGCCGAAATCTCGGCGGGGCCATAAAATTCGCGCCAGGCATGCCCCGTTAGCGGGACGTGAATGCAGGCATCGCGATTTTAACGATCGCCAAAACGGCGGATCAACAAGTTTCGTCTAGGTTGCCGCCGAACATGTGGGGCATGGGGCGGATCATGAGCACGTCTCCCGAGGCGAGCGGTCGTAGAAAGAAACCGGCGTTTTCGCCGTTGCGGCGTTTCGCCGGCAATTCCAGCGGCGCCACGGCGATCGAATTCGCCATGCTGGCGCTGCCGTTCTTCCTGCTGGTGCTCGCCATTATCGAGGTCTGCCTCTCCTTCGGCGGCCAGCAGGTGCTGGTGAACGCGACCAACGACGTCGCCCGCCAGTACCGCACCGGGCAGATCAGGCCGACGAACAACCCCGCGGCGGACGAGACGAAGCTGAGGGACGAGATCTGCGAGCGCCTCGAAATCATCGTCAGCAGCGGCTGCCCCGGGCTCACCGTCGATCTGCAAAGCTATACGACCTTCGAGGATGCGGCCAAGGTTCCGATCGCCTATCCGGACAAGGACGTGGCAACGCCTGGGCTGGCGGGCTCGAAGAACATGCTCCGCGCCTACTACAGATGGCCGCTGATCACCGATCTCCTGCAACTCATGGGATCGAAGGACAAGGACGGCACCACGATGCACTTCGCCGTCGCGGTCTGGCAGAACGAACCCTTCAACGATTGAGGCCGCGGCCAAGCGGAAAGTCAGGACCATGAACGCGCGTCTTTGGACACTTCGCCCTTCCCTTCGTCGCGCCTGCGCGAGGCTGGCGGGCGACCGCCGCGGCGTGGCGGCGGTGGAATTCGCCCTTCTCGTACCCATTCTGATGGCGATGTATTTCGTCACCATCGAGGTCGCTCAGGCGATCGACGGCAACCGCAAGGTCGGACGTATCGCCAGCATGGTCGGCGACCTGATCACGCAGCAGCCCGAGATCACCAAAAGCGAGCTCGAGGCGATCATGAAGATCGGCGGGTCGATCATTCAGCCTTATTCCCGCTCGGGGGCAACGATCACGGTTACGGCGATCCAGATCACGGCCAATCCCGACTCCAAGGTGCAGGTCGCCTGGTCCAGCAAGCTCGCCGGCGGGTCCTATAGCAAGCCGTTCACAACCGGTTCGGCAGCCACGGTACCGGACGCGCTGAACGTTCCCGGCACCTTCGCCATCAAGGTCGAGGCCGATTTGTCCTACCTGCCGATGATCGCATGGGGCGACGGCCAGAAGACGGCGCTCGGGCTAGGCGGGCTGTTCGACGACATCAAGATGAAAGAGACCTATTTCCTGCGGCCGCGCATGAGCACGACCATTCCGTGCACCAGTTGCTGAGCCGCAGACCATCCATTCATCCGCCAAAAAAAACGGGCGCCGCATCGCGGCGCCCGAAGCATTATTGCGTCAGCGCTCAGGCGACGACGAAGTCGGCGCTAGTGAGCGAGAGGCCAGGGGCCAGGCTGGCGAACTGCACCGCGGACGAGCCGCCGGCATTGCCGTCGGCGTCGTAGAGCAGGGCGCCGCTGTCGGTATCGTAGATGATGCGATGGGCCGCAGCTGTCGCCGCACCGGCCGCATTGGCGACGAAAGCCCCCGCCGCCAGCGGTCCTGCTCCAAGGACCGTGAAGATCGCGCTCGCGAGCTCGATCGTATCGGACGCCACGTTGTAGCCGACGATGGTGTCGACATTGCCGGCGCCGAGTGCGCTTGAGAACACGTAGGTGTCGGGCCCGGCGCTGCCAGTCAACGTGTCCGATCCGCCCTTGCCGTCGAGGCGGTTCGCACCGGCATTGCCGAAGATCTCCTGCGCGAACTCATTGCCGGTCAGATCGACACCGGCAAAGCCCTTCGAGTTCGTGGTCTTCATCACCTCGACCTCGACACCTGCCGCCAGCACGAAGTCCACGAAGCTGGCGACCGTGTCTTGTCCTTCGCCGCCGGCCTCGATGATCGTATCGCCGGAGTTGTAGACGAAGTAGGTGTCGTCACCGTCGCGTCCGCGCATCACGTCGGCCGCGCCGGCGCCGCCGTCGTTCAGGACGTTGTCGCCATCGTTGCCGATGATGGTCTGCGCGAACTTGTTGCCGGTCAGGTCGATCGCATCGGTGGCGGTCTGCGAGGTGGTCACCAGCGATTCGACATGCACGCCATTGCCGAGCTGGTAGTCGACCCCGGCGGCGACCCGGTCGGTGCCTTCGGCCGCTCGTTCAACAACGACGGCATTCGAATTGTAGACGATATAGGTGTCGTTGCCGTCCCGCCCGATCAGGGTATCGGGTTGGCTGTCGCTTGCGCCCGGACCGGTTCCGCCGTCGTGCAGCCGGTTGTTGCCGTCATTGCCGACGATTCTCTGAGCAAGCGCGTTGCCGCGCAGATCGATGCTCGAAGTACCGGTCGATTTGGTCGTCGTCAGCACCTCGATTTCCTGACCTGCCGCGAGGACCCAGTCGATGTTGGACGCCACCCGGTCGGCAGTGCCGCCGCCCGCGACTTCGTCCACCACATCCGACAGGCTGTTGACGATATAAGTGTCGTTGCCCAGCCCGCCGGTCATCTTGTCGTTGCCGATACCGCCATTCAGCGTATCGGCGCCGTTGCCGCCGACCAGCGTGTCGTTGCCGAGCGCACCGGTCAGCGTATCGTCGCCGTCCAGTCCGGTAAGGACGTTGGCATCGGCATTGCCGATGAGGGTGTCCTTGAAGTTTGACCCGCGCAGGTTGGTGATGCCGGTCAGGATATCGCCCTCGGCATGCCCGCCTGACCCCACGGTCGCATTGGTAAGCGCGATCTTCACGCCGAGAACATTCACGTCGATCGTCGACGTCGTGCTCAGGTTGATCGTCACGCCTGCGGTCGAGGTGTCGTAGATCGCGGTGTCGTTGCCGGACAGGCTGATGGTGCCGACGTTCAGCACGACGTTGAGCACGCCGCCAATAATGTTGTCAGCCCCCGCGCCTCCTTCGATGATGTCGTTGCCGGCGTAGCCGATACAGGTATCGTCCCCTCCCTTGCCGTAGATCTCATCGTCGCCAAGACCTGTCACAATCCCAAGAAGTCCCGGAAGGACGTTAGGATTGTCGTCGCCTTCGAACTTAGCCATTTCTACCTCCACTTGTGCGGGGAACGAACCAACCTGCAATCTATGCAGGCGCTTCCCCGCAGCGGGAGAGACTATATACCGATTCTTGACAAGCAATAATCCTATTAGGATCGCTTTTATCTACAATTTAATCGGGTAATTGCTTTATTTAATGCTGATTGTACTGTATATTCTATAATAAACTACTTATAGAAAATATAGTATAAGTCATAAATATACTTATTCGCTCAAGTTATTATTCTTGAGTTTGAGCTGAATGTATTCGCTCATGAAGCGCCTCCCCGTCCTGCCGGTTCCACGATTCGCTTGCAGCGGCGGCGCGCTGCCTCTAGCCTTCGGAAAAACACCGAGGGAACGCCGATGCTGCCTGGCATCAAGGCCGGTTTCGAACTCGATGCCCGGCTCGAAGCCGACAGCGTGTCGCTGTTATGGCTCGGGCTGTGCGAGCTCCGTCTGATGAACGATCGGCGCTGGCCGTGGGTGCTGCTGATCCCGCAGCGCCCCGGCATCGAGGAGTTGCACGACCTCACCCCGCTCGACCAGGCGATGCTCACCTTCGAGACCAACATGGTCGCGCAAGGGCTGAAACAGGTCACCGGCTGCACCAAGATCAACTCCGGCGCGCTCGGCAACATCGTACGGCAGCTGCATGTGCATGTGGTGGCGCGCTCGGAGGGCGATCCCGGCTGGCCCGGTCCGGTCTGGGGTTTCGGCCCGCGCGAGCCCTACAAGGTCGACGCCATGCGTAGTTTCATCGACAAGATAAGAGCGGCGCTGTAGGGTCGGCCTCCCGACTCAAGCGCCCATGCCCATGCCCTTCCGCCTCTTCGACGCGCCCGAGCGCGAACCCAGCCAGTTCGTCGGTTTCGCCGGCAACCGTCTCGACCGGCGCGCCGAGAAGCGCGGCGACGACGCGGCTCAGCTTGCCCTCACGGAGCCTGGGGCTCGGGTCCTGCTGGTGCACGCCGGACGCGCCTACCTGCGGCCGAACGGCGAGGCCTTTGGCGGCTTCTTCGCGCTCTCGGAGGTGGAAAGCTTCGGTGCGTCGCCGGCGGAGATGGTCCTGCTCGGCTTCGACGAGGCCGGGCCGGTGCTCGCCGCGGCGGCCGGTGTCGAGCCCGAGCTGCTTCCCGAATCCGTCAAGGCGATCGACTACCGCTCCGTCTATATGCAGGGACTGCTCGGCCTGGCCGAGCTCGGCGCGCTTGCACAGGGGGCGGCCCTGCTCGCCTGGCATGCCAGCCACCAGTTCTGTGGCCGCTGCGGAACCCGGACGGAGATGCGCGCCGGCGGCTACAAGCGCCAGTGCCCGGCCTGCGGCACAGAGCATTTTCCGCGCACCGATCCCGTGGCGATCATGCTCACGGTGACGCGCGGCAAATGCCTGCTCGGACGGGGGCGGCATTTCGCCCCGGGCATGTATTCGGCTCTGGCCGGCTTCATCGAACCCGGCGAGACGATCGAGGCGGCGGTGCGCCGCGAGACTCTCGAGGAATCCGGCATCCGGCTCGGCCGCGTCGTCTACCATGCCAGCCAACCCTGGCCGTTCCCCTATTCGCTGATGATCGGGTGCTTCGGCGAGGCGCTCGACGAGGACATCCGGCGCGACGAGGCCGAGCTGGAGGACTGCCGCTGGTTCTCGCGCGACGAGGTGCTTGCCGCGCTGGCCAAAAACCATCCCGGCGGGGTGTTCGTACCGCCGCCAGGCGCGATCGCCCATCATCTCATCCGCTTCTGGGCCGAAAACCCGTAGGCGCCCCGTTCACACGCAAGGAGACGACATGATCCGGCACACCGTCGTGTTCACGCTCAGGCACGAGCCGGGATCGGCCGGGGAGCGCGATTTCCTCACCGAGGCGCGCAGGCTGGCCGACATTCCCGGTGTCGAAAAGTTCGAGCAATTGCGCCAGGTCAGCCCAAAGAACGATTTTCGCTTTGGCTTCTCGATGGAGTTTTCCGACCAGGCCGCCTATTCGGGCTACAACGACCACCCGTTCCACGTCGCTTTCGTCCGCGACCGCTGGATACCGGAGGTGGAAACCTTCCTGGAAATCGACTACGCACCGCTGGATTGAGGGTCGCGAGGCCGCTCGGCCTCAATCCGCGACGTTCCACTCCTCACGCGAATCGCTGCGCGGATAGACGCCGAGGATGCGCACCTCCTTCGAGAAAAACCGCAATTCGTCGAGTGCGTTCTTCACGCCCGGATCGTCCGGATGGCCTTCGATGTCGGCGTAGAACAGCGTCGCCGTGAAGGCGCCGAGTTGGTAGCTCTCAAGCTTGGTCATGTTGACGCCATTGGTGGCGAAGCCGCCCATCGCCTTGTAGAGCGCGGCCGGCACGTTGCGCACCCGGAAGATGAAGGTCGTCATCATCCTTGCGTCGGGCGACGGCCGTTCGGCCCATTTCTTGTCCTTCGTCAGCACGACGAAACGGGTGACGTTGCTGTCGGTGTCCTCGACGTTCTCCTCGATGATGTCGAGGCCGTAGAGGTCGGCCGCGAGCCGCGGCGCCAGAGCCGCCATGCCGCGGTCGCCCATTTCGCCGACCAGCTTGGCTGCGCCCGCCGTATCGCCGGCGACCACAGGCTTCCAGCCGTTCTTGCGGATGAACTTCCGGCACTGGCCGAGCGCGTGGATGTGGCTGTGCACGCTCTTGATTTCCTTGCGGGCGACGCCTGGCAGGACCATCAGCTGGAAATGGATCGGCAGGAAATACTCGGCGATGATGTGCAGCCTCGATTCGGGCAGCAGGTGATGGATGTCGGCGACGCGGCCGGCGATCGTGTTCTCGATCGGGATCATGGCGAGGTCGGCCTTGCCGGTCTCCACGGCGTTGAAGGCGTCCTCGAAGGTCGGGCAGGGCAGCGGTTCCATGTCGGGAACCATGTTGCGGCAGGCGGTGTCGGAATTGGCGCCCGGCTCGCCCTGGAAGGAGATGCGGTTGGTCTTGTCGGCCATCGTCAGGCTTTCCTGCTCAGGATTTCGCGGGCGCGCTCGAGATCCTCGGGCGTGTCGACGCCGAGCGGCACCGAGGCGACCAGCTCGACATCGATGCGCATGCCGGCCTCCAGCGCACGCAACTGCTCCAGCCGCTCACGCTGTTCCAGCGGGGAAGGCGGCAGCGCCACGAAGCGGGCAAGCGCCGAGCGGCGATAGGCGTAGAGCCCGATGTGATGATAGTGCGGGCCTTCGCCCCAGGGCGCGGTGGCGCGGGTGAAGTACAGCGCCCGCAGCCGGCCCCGCGACAGGGGAGAGCCGACGACCTTGACCACGTTCGGATTCGTTCGCTCCTCCTCGCGCGAGATTTCCACGCCGAGCGTGCCGATGTCGACGGCTGGGTCGGCCAGGGGTGCCAGCGCGGCCGCGATCGTCGCCGGCTCGACGGTCGGCAGGTCGCCCTGGACGTTGATGACGGTCTCCACGCGCGCCTCGGGGTCGAGCGCGGACAGCGCCTCGAAGATGCGATCAGAGCCCGATTGATGATCGACGCGCGTCATCACCGCCTCGAAGCCGTTCGCCTGCACCGCCTGGGCGACGGCCTCGGTGTCGGTCGCCACCACGACGCGGCCGAGACCGCTCTCGGCGGCGCGCGCCGCCACATGCACGATCATCGGCAGGCCGGCGATATCGGCGAGCGGTTTTCCCGGCAGGCGTGTGGAAGCCATGCGGGCGGGGATCAGGATGAGTGTGGTCATTTGGCTCGGGCGGGTCGCAAAACAGGGGTTTCGAAAGTGGCAAAACGTCTCATGGGCGGCGCCCTTATAGGAGTTGCAACGACCAAGCAAAAGACCTAGTTTCCGCGCCACCTGACCGGCGGCTCCCGGTCGCGGCACCCTTGCCCGCGGACCGGAAGCGCACGGAGACCAAGGGCGGACTCAGGAGCCAGGAGCGTATGGACTCTTTCGAATTCAACAAGATCGTCGGCGCGCTGCTGGCGGCCGTCTTCGTGATCTTCTCTGTATCCCTGATTTCCGACTCGATTTTTGCCGCTCCCACGCCCGAAAAGCCCGGCTACCACATCGAAGCGACGGAAGAGGCGCCAGCCTCCGGCGGCGGCGAAGCCCCGGCGCAGGAATCGGCTCTGCCACTGATCGCCGGCGCCAACGTCGAACAGGGCGCGGCCATCTTCAAGAAATGCATCGCCTGCCACACCGACGACAGCGGCGGCGCCAACAAGGTCGGCCCGAATCTCTGGGGCGTCGTCAACCGCCCGGTCGCCTCGCATGCCGGCTTCTCATATTCGGCGGCCATGAAGGACTTCGCCCAGGGCGGCTCCGTGGTCTGGGACTACGAGCACCTCGACCATTTCCTGCTGTCACCGAAGGCCCTGGTCAAAGGCACCGCCATGGGCTTCGCCGGCCTGAAGAAGGTCGAGGAGCGCGCCGCCGTCATCGCCTATCTGCGCACCACGGCCGACAGCCAGGCGCCGCTGCCGGAGGCTTCCGCCGCACCGGCCGCAGAAAACGCATCCGCTCCCGCCGATGCGGCACCGGCGGCCGAAAACGCCGCGCCGAAGCCGGCTGAAGGTGCTGCTCCCGCCGAGGGTGCCGCCCCGGCGGAAGGCGGTGCTGCCGCGCCGGCCGAGAATACCGCTCCGGGCGCCGCCCCGCAGCCGGCCGAACCGGCGCCTGCCCCGGCACAATGACAAATTTGTAATCGAAGACTTCATGAAAAAGCCGGGTTCAGCCCGGCTTTTTTGTTATCAAGGGTTGGTTCGTGCCGCTGCCCGGTTCCCATCGCTGGCGAGTGGACTAGGTTATGGCAAGTTCTGTCAGGAGGTCTGGATGAAGGGTCTGCCCCGTGCGCGCAAGCTGGTACCGGCGATCGCCGCCTTGCTGATGGCCGTGACGGCCGGCCACGCCCAGGAATGGCAGACCACCTCGTCGCTGATGGGCGAATCGAAATACGGCCAGAACTTCGCGCGCTACGACTACGTCAATCCCGATGCGCCGAAGGGCGGGACGCTGAATTCCACGGCGCTCGGCACCTTCGACAGCTTCAATCCCTATATCGTCCGCGGGACGCCGGCGGCGGGCTTCGCCCAACTTCGAGGAGGCTTGCTCTACGATACGTTGATGGATGCGTCTACCGACGAGGCCAGCGTCAGCCATCCGCTGGTGGCGGATGCCTACAAATATCCGGACGACTATTCGTCGGCGACCTACAGGCTCGATCCGCGCGCCAAGTGGCATGACGGGCAGCCGATCACCGTGGACGACGTGATCTGGTCGTTCAACGTGCTGAAGGCCAACAGCCCGATGTACAACCGCTACTACGAGAACGTCACCGAGGCGGTGGCGCTCAACGATCGCGAGGTCGAGTTCCGCTTCGACCAGAAGGGCAACCGCGAACTACCGCAGATCATGGGCGACCTCGTCGTCCTGCCGAAGCACTGGTGGGAAGGCACCGACGCGGACGGCAGGAAGCGCGACATCACCCAGCCAACGCTGGAGCCGCCGCTCGGCTCCGCCGCCTACAGGATCGCCAGCTTCAAGCCGGGCTCGGAGATCGTCTGGGAGCGCGTCAAGGACTACTGGGGCCAGAAGCTTCCCGTGAAGATCGGCCGCGAGAACTTCGACAGGCTGCGCTACGTGTATTTCCAGGACGACAACGCGATGTGGCAGGCCTTCACCAAAGGGGGCTTTGAAGACATTCAGATGGAGATGAGCTCGCGGCGCTGGGCTACCTTCTACAATTTCCCTGCCTTCAACGCCGGTGATGTCGTCAAGAAAGAGTTTGCGGCGACCGCACGCGCCAACATGCAGGGTTTTGCCATGAACATGCGCCGGCCGCTGTTCCAGGACCGCAAGGTCCGCGAGGCGCTGACCTATGTCTTCGATTTCGAGACGATGAACAGGACCATCTTCTTCGGCTTCAACACCCGGGTGAACAGCTATTTCGTCGGCAGCGAGTTGGCCTCCTCCGGTCTGCCGAAAGGCAAGGAACTCGCAATCCTGGAGCAGTTCAGGGACCAGCTTCCGCCGGAAGTGTTTACCCAGGAATACAAGCTTCCGGTCTATGAGCAGCCTAAACCGCAGGCCGGCGACCGACTGCAGCCGGCCCCCGCGAGCCAGCCGGAGCCCGAACGCAACCATCTGCGCGATGTCGTCAGGCTGTTCGCCGAAGCCGGCTGGAAAATCCAGAACGGCCGCATGACAAACGAGAAGACGGGCGAACCCTTCAGGTTCGAAATCCTCGGCAACAACAATACGGATGGGGTGATCGCCACGCCCTACATCAACATGCTGCGCAAGGTCGGCATCGATGCAACACTGCGCATCGTCGATCCCAACCAGTATGTCAATCGCATCAACAACTTCGATTTCGATGTGGTGACGACGGTACTCGGCCAGTCGAGTTCCCCGGGCAACGAGCAGCGGGACTTCTGGTCGTCGAGGGCTGCGGATACACCGGGATCGCGCAACCTCTCCGGTATCAAGAATCCGGTCGTCGACGCGCTGGTCGAGAAGGTGATCTTCGCGACCGACCGCGAGGAATTGGTCGCCGCCACCAACGCGCTCGACCGCGTTCTGCTGTGGAACTTCTACGTGGTGCCGCAGTACACGCGGGCCGTGACCTGGCTCGCCTACTGGAACAAGTTCGGCATCCCTGAAAAGCAGCCGGACTATATCGGACCCGACACCCAGTCCTGGTGGATCGACGCGGACAAGGAGAAGGCGCTGGCGGCGAAGTACAAGGGCGTCAATTGATGCGCGCCAGCCGCCGCGGGTTCCTCGCCGGGGTGGGCGCCGCGCTCGCAGCGCCTCTCCTGCCGCGAAAGCTCTTCGCGGAGAACCCCGCGGGCACGCCGCTGCACGGGCTTTCCGCCTTCGGCGACCTGAAATACGGCCCCGATTTCACGCATTTCGACTATGTCGACCCCGATGCGCCGAAGGGTGGAGTGTTCAATTTCTCGCCGCCCAACTGGCTCTTCAACCAGAACCCGCAGACCTTCAACACGCTGAACAGTTTTGTGGCGCGCGGCGACGCGCCACCGCGCATGGAGCTGTGCTTCGATTCGCTGATGACCAACAAGTCGACGACGGCGCTCGACGAGCCCGACGCCGTCTACGGGCTGCTGGCCGAAAGCATCACCATCTCGGAGGACCGCAAGAGCTTCGAGTTCGCGCTGCGGCCCGAGGCGCGCTTTCACGACGGCTCGCCGCTCACCGCCGAGGACGCGGCCTTCACCTACAAGCTGTTCAAGGAGGACGGCCATCCCAGCCTGCTGCTGGTGCTTACCGAGATGACCGAGGCGGTGGCGCTGGACCGGCACCGATTGAGGCTGAGCTTCTCCGGCAAGCATTCGGAGCGCACCATCCTCGACGCGGTGACGTTCCCCATCCTGTCGAAGGCCTACTACACCGAAAACAGCTTCGAGGGCGGCGACCTCAAGCCGCCGCTGGGTTCGGGGCCTTACAAGGTCGGCCGCGTCTCGGCTGGGCAGACGATCGAATACGAGCGGGTCGCCGACTATTGGGGCAGGGACCTGCCGGTGAACCGCGGCACCTACAATTTCGACCGCATCCGCATTGATTTCTACCGCAACCGGCAGGCCGGCTTCGAAGCCTTCAAGAAGGGCGACGTGCTCTACCGGCAGGAACACACCGCGCGGGTCTGGGCGACGGACTACGACTTCCCGGCGATCGCGCAGGGGCGCATAATCAAACGGGAATTTCCCGGCGAGAAGCGGCCGTCGATGCAGGCCGTGGCGATAAACCTGCGCCGGGAACGCTTCCGGGACGTGCGCGTGCGCCGGGCGATCGGCATGTGCTTCGACTTCGACTGGACGAAGCGCAACCTGTTCTACGATTCCTATGAGCGCTCGCAGTCCAGTTTCGAACGTTCCGACTACAAGGCCGAGGGCATGCCTTCGCCGGAGGAACTCGCCCTGCTGGAACCCTTGCGCGAGCTGCTTCCGCCCGAGGTGTTCGGCGAGGCGGTCGTGCAGCCGGTCTCCAACGCCTCGGGACGCGACCGCAAGCTGCTAGGCGACGCCTCGAAGCTGCTTGCCGAGGCCGGCTGGAAGCGCGACGGCGGCGTGCTGGTCAATGCCAAGGGCGAGCGGCTGACCCTCGAGTTCCTCGACGACGACGACAGCCTTCTGCGCATCATCGCGCCTTGGGTCGAGAACCTGAAGGCGATCGGCATCGACGCCTCGATGCGGGTGGTGGACGCCGCGCAGATGCAGGCGCGGCAGGCCGATTTCGACTTCGATCTGGTGATGATGGCGGTGTTGTGGGACGCAACCCCGACCGAGGATGGGCTGGCGACGACGTTCCATTCCCGCTCGGCGAAGCTGGCCGGCTCGCGCAACCTGCCCGGCACGGCGGATCCTGCGGTCGACGCGCTGATCGCCGCGGTCGGCCGCGCGACCGACCGCCAGAGCCACATGGCCGCCATGCGCGCGCTCGACCGGGTCTTGCGCGCGCGCCAGGACTGGATTCCATGCTGGTATCTGGCGAATCACCGTGCCGCGTTCTGGGACATGTTCGGCTTCAAGGAGCCGAAGCCGGACTACGGTTTCCCGGTCGAGGCGCTGTGGTGGCATGACAAGGACAAGGCGTCGGCGATTGGCAAAGGGTAGGATCTTTCCCTTGGTACGAGGGCGAACGCGACGGCGCGTTGTCGCGGGTCTCGCCCGGTCGCACTCTACGCGACGAGCGGGTTCCTTCTGATGGCCGCCTATATCCTCCGCCGCCTGCTGCTGATGGTACCGACCTTGCTCGGCATCATGGCGATCTCCTTCATCGTGGTGCAGTTCGCTCCGGGCGGTCCCGTGGAGCAGGTCATCGCACGGCTGACCGGCCAGGGCGGCGATGCCATGGACCGTATCTCCGGCGGCGGCGGCGGTGACATGGCGGCCACCAATTTCGACGCCGGCGGCGAGGCATCGTCGCGCTACCGCGGCGCGCAGGGGCTCGATCCCGAGTTCATCGCCAAGCTGGAGCAGCAGTTCGGCTTCGACAAGCCGCCGCTCGAGCGCTTCGGTCTGATGCTGTGGAACTATGCCCGCTTCGATTTCGGCGAGAGCTATTTCCGCAAGATTTCGGTGATCGACCTGATCCTGGAGAAGATGCCGGTCTCGATCTCGCTCGGGCTGTGGCTGACGCTTCTCTCCTATCTCATCTCCATCCCGCTCGGCATCCGCAAGGCGGTGAAGGACGGCTCGGCGTTCGACACCTGGACCAGCGCGGTGGTCATCGTCGGCTACGCCATCCCCGCTTTCCTGTTCGCCATCCTGCTGATGGTGCTGTTCGCCGGCGGGTCGTTCTTCGACTGGTTCCCGCTGCGCAATCTGACCTCCGACAATTTCGACCAGCTGTCCTGGCCGGAGAAGATCGTCGACTATTTCTGGCACCTGACGCTGCCGCTGACGGCGATGGTGCTGTCGGCCTTCGCCACCACGACGCTGCTGACGAAGAACTCCTTCCTCGACGAGATCCGCAAGCAATATGTGGTCACGGCACGCGCCAAGGGCCTGTCGCAGCGGCGCATCCTCTATGGCCACGTCTTCCGCAACGCCATGCTGATCGTGATCGCCGGTTTTCCCGGCGCCTTCATCTCGGCCTTCTTCACCGGCTCGCTGCTGATCGAGAACATCTTCTCGCTCGATGGACTCGGCCTGCTCGGCTACAAGTCGCTGCTCGACCGCGACTATCCGGTGGTGTTCGCCAACCTCTACATCTTTTCGCTGATCGGCCTGTTCGTCTCGCTGCTCTCCGACCTCACCTACACATGGATCGACCCGCGCATCGATTTCGAGCGGAGGGACGTCTGATGTCGGACGTGCTCGCCAAGGCGACGGTCGAAGGCGTTCGCCATCAGGTCAAACGGCCACGGCTGTCGCCGCTCAACCAGCGGCGCTGGCAGAACTTCAAGGCCAACCGCCGCGGTTTCTGGTCGCTGTGGATTTTCCTGGTGCTGTTCGTGCTGTCGCTGGTCGCCGAGCTGATCGCCAACGACAAGCCGCTGATCGCCTCCTACAAGGGCGAGATCCTGTTCCCGGTGCTGGTCGACTATCCGGAAGAGATGTTCGGCGGCTTCTACGCCGTCACCGACTACCGTGATCCGGTGATCCAGGACGAGATCAACGCCAATGGCTGGGCGGTCTGGCCGCCGATCCGCTATTCCTACCGCACCGTCAACAACGAGATCGCCGAGCCGGCACCCTCGAAGCCATCCTGGATGTATTCGAAGGAAAAACGCTGCGAGCGCTACCCGGCCGGCGTCGAAGACCCGAACTGCACGCTCGGCAACTGGAACTGGCTCGGCACCGACGATCAGGCCCGCGACGTCTTCGCCCGCGTCATCTACGGCTTCCGCATCTCGGTGCTGTTCGGCCTGATCCTGACGTTCGGCTCGGCCGTGATCGGCGTGTCGGCCGGCGCGGTCCAGGGCTATTTCGGCGGCTGGACGGACCTGATCTTCCAGCGCTTCATCGAAATCTGGTCGGCCATCCCGGTGCTTTACCTGCTCCTGATCATCGCCGCGATCCTGCCGCCCGGCTTCTTCATCCTGCTCGGGCTGATGCTGGTGTTCACCTGGGTCGGCTTCGTCGGCGTGGTGCGGGCGGAGTTCCTGCGCGCCCGCAACTTCGAATATGTGAATGCGGCCCGCGCCCTCGGGGTGCCGGACCGCACCATCATGCTCCGCCACCTCCTGCCCAACGCCATGGTGGCGACGCTGACCTTCCTGCCCTTCATCCTCAACGGCTCCATCACTACGCTGACCTCGCTCGACTTCCTCGGCTTCGGCCTGCCGCCAGGCTCGCCGTCGCTGGGCGAACTGCTGAAGCAGGGGCAGCGCAACCTCAACGCATCATGGCTCGGCCTGTCCGGCTTCGTGGTGATTTCGCTGATGCTGTCGCTGCTGATCTTCATCGGCGAAGCCACACGCGACGCCTTCGATCCGCGGAAGACGTTCAGGTGAGACAAGCGGCATGGTATAAGGTCGTCGGTCTTCTACAGCGCAGACCGCGACGCTATGGCAGCGGTCCTCGAGAGTTGGAACTCGTTCCGTGAACAAGATCGTGCTCGAACATTATCCGGCTTCAAAATTGCCCCAGGAGTTGCGTGAAGGAATAGACCTTGCGGCAACGGTGAAGATTACCGTCGAAGAAGAAGCCGTTCGAAAACCGATGAACCGGGAAGAACTCCGAAATTCGCTGCTGACTGCTCGTGCCAAGGCGAAAGGCGTAACGCTCGAAGAGGCCGTCGCTCGCGTGCGCGAATTGCGGGACGAGTGGGACGATTGATGGAAATCATCAAGCGTCTCTACGTGGACACGAACATACTTATCGCGCTCGGCGAAGGCACGGACGATATCTCCAACCTTCTTTACTCTCTGGTCGACAGCCAAGCTCCTGACGAGCAACCATTTCTTTGCACTTCCGAATTGAGTTTGGCGGAACTGCTTGTCAGGCCATATCGCGAGCAGGATGAAACGCTAATCCAACTCTACGACAATTGGATTCAACGGCAAAATCCTTGGCTTCAGGTCGGTCCCGTCGATCATCAAACTCTGTGGTACTCGGCCGTCCTGCGGGCCTCCTACCGATCGCTCAAACTGCCTGATGCAATCCATTTGGCCACAGCGATCGGTTTCGAGTGCAGCCATTTCCTCACTGCCGACACCCGAATCCAGAACAGAGTCGAACTCTTTCATGAGCGAAGGGGCATCCGCCGTGGTCCCGCCGTTCTGGATGTTGTGCGACCGGACGCCGGCACGCTGAAAGCTATACTTGAAAGTCGGATTCCAAGTTGACCGCCCCCCTCCTCTCCGTCCGCGATCTCTCCGTCACCTTCACGCAGGGGGGGCGGACGACGACTGCCGTCGACCGCATCTCCTTCGACATCGCCAAGGGCGAGACGGTGGCGCTGGTCGGCGAATCCGGTTCCGGCAAGTCGGTCTCGGCGCTGTCGGTGCTTAAGCTCCTGCCCTATCCGCCCGCCGCCCATCCGGGCGGGCAGATCCTGTTCCAGGGCGACGACCTGCTCGTCAAGGACGAGCAGGCGCTGCGAAAGGTGCGCGGCAACAAGATCACCATGATCTTCCAGGAACCGATGACCTCGCTCAATCCGCTGCACACGATCGAGCAGCAGATCGTCGAGGTGCTGTCGCTGCACCAGGGCATGGGCGACAGGCAGGCGCGGGCGCGCACGCTGGAGCTGTTCCACGAGGTCGGCATACGCGATCCGGAAAAGCGTCTCGGCGCCTATCCGCACCAGCTTTCCGGCGGCCAGCGCCAGCGTGTGATGATCGCCATGGCGCTGGCCAACGAGCCGGAGCTGCTGATCGCCGACGAGCCGACCACGGCACTCGACGTCACGGTGCAGGCGCAGATCCTGGAGCTGCTGGCCCAGCTCAAGCAAAAGAACGGCATGTCGATGCTGTTCATCACCCACGATCTCGGCATCGTGCGCAAGATCGCCGACCGGGTCTGCGTGATGACGAAAGGCAAGATCGTCGAGACCGGCCCGACCGCGGAGATCTTCGCCAATCCGCAACATGACTACACGCGCCACCTGCTGGCGGCCGAGCCGAAAGGCCGCCCGCCGGCAGCCGATCCGGACGCAAAGACGGTGATGTCGGGCAAGGACGTAAAGGTCTGGTTCCCGATCAAGGAGGGGTTCTTCCGGCGCACCGTGGACCACGTGAAGGCGGTCGACGGCATCGACGTCACGGTGCGCGCCGGCCAGACGGTCGGGGTGGTCGGCGAATCCGGATCAGGCAAGACGACGCTGGGGCTGGCGCTCTGCCGCATGATCTCCTCGCAGGGTCGCATCCGCTTCCAGGAGCGCGACATCGACGCGATGACCTTCGCCGAGATGCGGCCTTTGCGCCGCGAGTTGCAGATCGTCTTCCAGGATCCCTTCGGCTCGCTCAGCCCGCGCATGTCGGTGGCCGAGATCATCGCCGAGGGTCTGCTGATTCACGAGCCCGGGCTGTCCGCCGATGCCCGGGACGAACGTGTGGTCGCCGTGCTGAAGGAAGTCGGCCTCGACGCGGAAACCCGCTTCCGCTACCCGCACGAATTTTCCGGCGGGCAGCGGCAGCGCATCGCGATCGCCCGGGCCATGGTGCTCAATCCGAAATTCGTGATGCTGGACGAGCCGACATCGGCCCTCGACATGAGCGTGCAGGCGCAGGTGGTCGATCTCCTGCGGGCATTGCAGGCCAGGCACGATCTCGCCTATCTGTTCATCAGCCACGATCTGAAGGTGGTGCGCGCGCTCGCCAACGAGGTCATCGTCATGCGCAACGGTCGAGTGGTCGAGCACGGCCCGGCCAGCCAGATCTTCGAGCGACCGCAGACTGACTACACCCGGGCGCTGATCTCGGCCGCCTTTCGTATCGAGACGGCCAAGGCGGACGTCGTCAGCGAGTAGCCGACCGTCGGCCGCCGCGGGCCTCGCGAAATGGTCGACCTCAGAACTCGCGGCCGAGCCTGGCGTCGACCGAATGCCGGTTGCCGCCGCGGATGGCGAAGAAGATGAAGATCGCCGCCCACAGGATCGACTTTTCGGCGCCGGAATAGCCTTCCGCCCGGACGATCCAGTGAACGTAGACGGTCACCAACAACACGATGGTGGCGGCGACCGACGCCGGCCGGGTGAGCAGGCCGAGCGCGATGAGGATGCCGCCGAAGAATTCGGCAGCGGCAAGCAGCGGCGACCAGAAGACACCCGGATAGAAGCCGAGGCTCTCGACCATCCCGGCCGCGCCGAAAGGGTTGACGATCTTCGGCACGCCATGGGTGACCAGCGCCAGACCGGCGACGACGCGCAGCAGCGTCTCGGCACCATCGTGCAGGCTGCCATAGAGGCGGCCGAGGGCAGGAATGATCAGGCGGCGGCGTGTCGGTAGGCTGGCGTCCGTCATCGGGTTCTCCGAATTTGCTGCGTTGCAGCAGAACGCGTAGGGGAGATCGCCGGTCAACTCAATCGAGCTGACAAAAAGTTGATCCGATAGAGAAGGTTTCCGTCACCGAGTCGCGATCTTGCCGCTCGACATGCGGCACCTTCCGTCAGCCGTCCCGCCCGGCGACACAGGCAGGCGGAGGTGAAGGATCAAACAAGAGTCAAAATCAGGAATCCCTGCTATGCAATGGCCCCGAGGTGCGGGCCGTTGTGGCGAGCGCGGCGATGGCCTGCCGGATGGTCTCGCGCGTGAACGGCTTTTCGACGACCGGCCTGCCCGCCCGTTCGAGGAAATGCGCCGCCGACAGGCCGAGCGTATCTCCGGTGACGAAGACGAAGCGGTCGGCAGCGGCGGGCACCGTCTCCCGCGCCCAGTCGTACAGAGCGGGGCCGTCGGTGTTCGGCATTCTGAGGTCGCAGAAGATCGCGTCGAACGGAGTCGCCGCCATGGCATGCTTGGCGTGGGCGCCATCCCCTACGACGGTGACCGAAAAGCCTTCCGTCTCCAGGAACAGGCCGACCATCTCGGCGACGTCGGGCTCGTCGTCGACGACGAGCGCGGTGCGGCCGATGCCGCCTTTCGTAATCTGCGGCTCGCGCCGGTCCGGCTGGCTGCCGGCACAGGGCTCGACCGGCAGCCGCAGGCGGAAATGCGCGCCCGCCGGGCCGTCGAGAAGCTCCAGCCGGCCGTTGTGGGCCTGCACGACGCCCAGCGAAAACGCCAGCCCGATCCCGGTTCCCACGCCCTGCGGCTTGGTGGTGAAGAACGGATCGAATATCCGGCTGCGGACGTCCGCCGATACGCCGGGCCCGTTGTCCGACACGAGGATCTCGATCTCGCCGCCGATCATCGCCGTGGCGATCTCGATGTGGCGCGGCTCGGGAATCTCCTGCAGCGCCTGCTGCGCATTGATGATCAGGTTGAGCAGCACCTGGTGCAGCTGATCGGGATCGACTTCGAGCAGCGGCAGGTCGTCGGAGAGCCGCGTGTCGACCTCGACGCCGGCCGTACGCAGGCCGTAGCTCGCTATGTCGAGCGCGGCGCGGATCAACTCGTTGACGTCGACGCTGCGGCGCTCGGGATGGCGTTCCCGCGCCATTGCGAGGAAGGTCTTGACGATGCGGGCGCAGCGTTCCGCCGCGCGCTTGATCTTGCCGGCACGGTCGGCATGGACCGTGCCCGCTAGCTGCTCCTCCAGCATGGCCGCCTGCGCGAACACCACCGCCAGCGGATTGTTGAGCTCGTGCGAGACGCCGGCAAGCAGCGACCCGAGCGCATTCAACCGTTCGCTCTGGGCAAGCGCCTCGCGCGAGCGCGCCAGCTCGGCTTCCGCCGCCTTCCTCGCGGTGAGGTCGAGAATGCTGCCGACGATCACCAGCCGACCGTCCATCTCGACATGGCGCCAACTAAGCGAAACCGGGAAAACCGATCCGTCGAGCCTGCAAAAATGCGCTTCCACGCCGTCGACGCGCGCCACCTCGCGCGACATGGCGTTGATGCGGCGATAGTCCTCGCGGGTCGCGAACCAGCGATGTCGCAGGAACCGCTCCTCGTCTCCCGGGCCGACCCCCATCATCTCGCGAAAGGCCGGGTTGGCGACGATCAGCTGGTTGGCCTCATCGATGAAGACGACCGGAACTGGATGGTGGTGGGTCACGGCGCGGAAGCGTTTTTCGCTCTCCGCCAGCCGCTCCGCCGAGCGCTTGAGTTCGGTGATGTCGATATCGAAGCCGCCGATGCGCGCCTGCTGCTGGTCTTCCCACTGGACGGGAAAGCGTACCACCAGGCTCCAGGCGTAGTCCGTCGCCTGGCTCAGGAATTCCTCGACGGCGATCGCCTGTCCCGCTTCCAGAACGCGGCGGTCGTTCTCCGCGATCATCGCGGCTTCCTCGTGCCCAAATATATCCACGGCCGAAAGCCCGATCGCTTCTTCGGCCGGCCGCCCGAACACCTTTCCCATTTCGGGATTGGCGATCAGATAGCGGCCGTCGACATCCTTGAGATACATGCCGATGGGCGCATGCCGCATGAACGCCTCCAGCCGCGCCTGGCTGCCGAGCAGCGCGGCGTCCCTGGCGTGGCGCGCCGAGAGATCGCGCAGGGTCGCGACGAAGAAGCGTCGGCTGCCGCTGCGCCCCCCCGTGATCGCAAGCTCCACCGGAAACTCGCTGCCGTCGGCGCGGACCGCGATCTGTTCTGAACGCTGCCCGAGCAGGCGTGGGACGCCTTCCGCCAAAAAGGCGTTGCGACCGAGGGGATGTACGTCGTGCAGGTGCGGCGGGACGATGAGGTCGTAGATCGTGGCGCCGATGGCAACGGCGCGGCGACAGCCGAATGTCGTCTCCGCCGCCGCGTTGAATTCGATGACGCGGCCGGTCTCGTCGGTGACGACGATGCAGTCCAGCGACGAACGGATCGCCGCAGCCAGGATCGCGTCGGCGGAGGCGGCCGTGGCGTCAGCCTGTTCCACGCGAGGCTTTTCTTCGAAAGGTCTCACATGCCGACCTTTGTATTGCAAACGCCGCTCTATCCCGATGGCGTCACATCAATGTTCGCCTTCAGTTGGCGAACGTCCCGAAATATCATCAATTAGCACCGGAAGGCCGCGGACTGAACTACTAAAGCTTCTGCGCATGAAAGCGAAATCGCGCGCCACGCCGCGAAGAACAGCCGCAGACGAGGAGCGGTCGACGGGGCTGCCGTGCCTCGCCCTCAGACCCTATCGCGTGTCCACCGCTCCGGGAACGGACAACGTCTGCAGCGAGCTGGGATCCTTGCCGCCGATCCAGCCGAGAACGGAGCGGGCGAGTTCCTCGCCGGCGAGGCGGAAATCCTCGTTGACCACCAGCAGTTCCGGCCGGAACAGATGCAGCAGGTCCGAAGACTGCTTCGACACCACGTCCACGTCGCGGCCGAGTTTCAGCCCGGCATCCTCGATGCCGGCGACGATCGCCAGCGTCGCCGCCGCGGCGCTGCTGACGAAACCGTCCGGACGGTCGCTCCGGCGCATGATCTGCGTGGTACGGCCGCGGATATGCTCGAGCGTGTGATCGATCGACACCGCGTTGAAGGACACTTCGGTAGCGCCGACCTCGTTCAGCGCGTCGGCGAAGCCGTCGACGGTGTGGGCGTAGTAAGTCAGGCCGGTGGGCGGTGCCAGCAGGGCCAGTCGGCGCCGGCCCATCGCGGCCAGTTGGCGCACAGCGATCTGGGCGAAGGCGTAATTGTCGAAGTCGTGAAACGGGTGCACGAGGCCCATGTCGGTGCGCCCATGCGTGGCGAAGGGCATGCCGTGCTCGAGCAGGTAGCGGGCGCGCGGATCGTTGGGCTGGGTGCGCGAGATGATGACACCGTCCGCCGACCCGGTTTCCACGACGTAGCGCACCGGCTCGAGCGGGTCCCGCGAGCGGGAATAGGGCGTGACGATGAGGTGGTAGGGCGTGTCGGCGATCACTTCGGAGATTCCGTAGATGATGTCCGACACGAAGCTCATGATCTGCTGGTCGGTGTCCAGCACCAGGCTGATGACGTTGGTCTTGCCGGTGCGCAGGCGAACGCCGGCCCGGTTCGGCCGGTAGCCGATCTGACGGGCGACGAGCTGTACCCGCCGCTTCGTCTCCTCCCCGATGTCGGGAGCGTCCTTCAGTGCCCGCGACACGGTGGTGACGCCGAGCCCGGTCATGAAGGCGATCGTCTTCAGCGTCGGCCGCGGGGCCTCCACCGTTCGCTCGCTCATCTGCCCCTCTCTGCCCGTGCCCCGCATGGCGTCCGCCTATCAGGCCCACGGTTCCACGGCAATTGCGGCCTGCGGCAAATGCTGCCGGCGGTCGATATCGCCCGGATAATCTGAAACGTTGCAGATTTCAATGCTGCATTCACGTATGGGGCAAAAGGCGGCCGCTGTGGGCCAGGAAAACGCACCATTGTAAACGCCCGGTTTGGGCCGTTTCGGCATTCCCGTGCACTTGTGCATCGCAACACAGATGTTTTGCACCGCAACGATCCGATTGCAGGAGATCATAATTTCGGGCGTCGAAAAAACTTGGCGTGTCAGCCAGAAGTCGGGTTGCGTGCTCCTGACAAATCCAATACAGAAAAATCTGTAACGTTTCAGTTTCAGGGAGGAATACCGATGCGTTATCGATTTTCGCGTGCCGTGCTCGCTGCCGGCGTAGCGTTCCTAGCAACCGTACCGGCTCACGCGACCGATCTCGAAGTCACCCATTGGTGGACCTCGGGCGGCGAAGCGGCTGCCGTCGCCGAATTCGCCAAGGCCTTCGACGCCACCGGCAACAAATGGGTCGACGGTGCCATCGCCGGTTCCGGCGACACCGCCCGGCCGGTCATGATCAGCCGCATCACCGGCGGCGACCCGATGGGCGCTACACAGTTCAACCACGGCCGCCAGGCCGAGGAACTGGTCCAGGAAGGCCTGATGCGCGACTTCACCGAACTCGCCGCCAAGGAGAACTGGACCGGATTGATCAACCCGCCGACGCTGCTGCAGAATTGCACGCTCGACGGCAAGATCTACTGCGTGCCGGTCAACATCCACTCCTGGCAGTGGATCTGGCTGTCCAACAAGGCGTTCGCCGATGCCGGCGTGCCGGTGCCGAAGAACTGGGACGAGTTCGTCGCCGCGGGGCCGGCGCTCGAAAAGGCTGGCAAGATTCCGCTGGCGATGGGCAAACAGGCTTGGCAGCAGTCCGGCGCGCTCAACGTTCTGATGGCGGCGATCGTCGGACCGGAAACCTTCCTCAAGGTCTACAAGGACAAGAGCGCCGACGTGGCCGGAGGTCCCGAGATCGCAAAAGTGTTCAAGGCTGCCGACGACGCGCGCAAGCTGGCCGCGAAGTCGAACGTGCAGAACTGGAACGAGGCGACCGCCATGGTCATCGGCGGCCAGGCCGGCGGGCAGATCATGGGCGATTGGGCGCAGGGCGAGTTCCAGGTGGCCGGCCAGGTGGCGGGCAAGGACTATACCTGCCTGCCCGGCCTCGGCCTCAATGCTGTCATCGCCACCGGCGGCGACGCCTTCTACTTCCCCAAGCTCGACGATCCGGAAAAGTCGAAGGCGCAGGAGGCGCTGGCTTCGGTGCTGATGTCCAAGGAAGCGCAGGTCGCCTTCAACCTCAAGAAGGGCTCGCTGCCGGTGCGCGGCGACGTCGATCTGACGACGGCCAATGACTGCATGAAGAAAGGCCTCGAGATCCTCGCGGCCGGCAAAACCATGCAGTGGACCGACGAACTGATCAGCCCGGACACGACCCAGCAGATGAACGACCTCATGTCCGAGTTCTTCAGCACGCCGAGCCTGACGGCCGAAGCCGCCCAGGCGCGCTTTGCCGAGATCATCGGCGCCGCCGACTGACGCGGCTTCCGCGGCGCCGGCCCACTGCGGCCGGCGTCTCCGGCCATTCCATCCCGAGGGAAGCTGATGGCAGACCGGACCCGTCCCAGCGGGCTTTTCAAGAACGTCAACGCCAAGATCGCCTCGATCCCGATGATCCTGACGGCGCTTTGCGTGTTCCTCGGCGGCACGCTTTGGACGGTCGTCTATTCGTTCACGGATTCGAAGCTGCTGCCGCGCCTGCGCTTTGTCGGCCTCGATCAGTACGAACGGCTGTGGTCGGCGCCGCGCTGGCTGGTGTCGATCGAGAATCTCGCGGTCTACGGCGTCCTGTCGCTGATTCTCAGCCTGGTAATCGGCTTCGTCCTCGCCGCCCTGCTCGACCAGAAGATCCGCTTCGAGAACACGTTCCGGACGATCTTTCTTTATCCGTTCGCGCTCAGCTTCGTCGTCACCGGGCTGGTCTGGCAGTGGATTCTCAATCCGCAGTTCGGCATCCAGCACATCGTGAGGAGCCTCGGCTTCGAAAGCTTCACCTTCGACCCCCTCTACAACGCCGACATCGTCATGTACGGCATCCTGATCGCCGGCTTGTGGCAGGGGACCGGGCTGGTCATGTGCCTGATGCTCGCCGGCCTGCGCGGCATCGACGAGGACATCTGGAAGGCCGCGCGCGTGGACGGCATCCCGATGTGGAAGACCTATCTCTTCATCGTCATCCCGATGATGCGGCCGGTCTTCATCACCACGCTCGTCATCATCACCTCGGGCATCGTCAAGCTCTACGACCTGGTGGTCGCGCAGACCGGCGGCGGACCCGGCAACGCCTCGGAGGTTCCCGCCAAATATGTCTACGAGTTCATGTTCCGGGCCCAGAACCTCGGCCAGGGCTTCGCCGCCTCCACGATGATGCTGCTCAGCGTCGCCATCATCATCATCCCGTGGGCCTATCTCGAATTCGGAGGCAAGCGCCGTGGCTGATCCCGCCGCTCTCCCGACGTCGGCCGGCGTGGAACCGCACGGCCCCCGCCCTCGCCGCGCCATCTCGCGCCGCAACGTCATTCTCTATGGCACGCTGGCCGTCGTGGCGATCTACTACCTGCTGCCGCTCTATGTGATGGTGGTCACCTCGCTCAAGGGCATGCCGGAAATCCGGCTCGGCAACATCTTCTCGCCGCCCGTCGAAATCACCTTCGAGCCCTGGGTCAAGGCGTGGGCGACGGCCTGCACCGGGCTGAATTGCGACGGCCTTTCCCGCGGCTTCTGGAATTCGGTGCGCATCACCGTACCGTCGGTGATCATCTCGATCGCCATCGCCTCGGTGAACGGCTACGCGCTGGCCAACTGGCGCTTCAAGGGCTCGGAGACGTTCTTCGCCATCCTGATCTTCGGCGCCTTCATCCCCTACCAGGTGATGCTCTATCCCATCGTCATCATCCTGCGCGAGATCGGTCTCTACGGCAGCCTCTGGGGCCTCGTCATCGTGCATTGCATCTTCGGCATGCCGATCCTGACCCTGCTCTTCCGCAACTACTTCACCTCGGTCCCGGAAGAGCTGTTCAAGGCAGCGCGCGTCGATGGCGCCGGGTTCTGGGGCATCTATCTCAAGATCATGCTGCCGATGTCGCTGCCGATCTTCGTGGTGGCGCTGATCATCCAGATCACCGGCATCTGGAACGACTTCCTGTTCGGCGTCGTCTACACGCGCCCCGACACCTATCCGATGACGGTCCAGCTCAACAACATCGTCAATTCCGTCCAGGGCGTGAAGGAGTACAACGTCAACATGGCAGCGACCCTGCTCACCGGCCTCGTGCCGCTGGTCATCTACTTCATCTCCGGAAAGCTGTTCGTGCGCGGCATCGCCGCCGGCGCGGTGAAGGGCTGAGCATGACGAGCGTCCTGGTCAAAGACGTCTCGCTCAACTTCGGCGCCGTCGAGGTGCTGAAATCCCTCAATCTCGACGTGACCGAAGGCGAGTTCATCGTGCTGCTCGGGCCGTCGGGCTGCGGCAAGTCGACCCTGCTCAACTGCATCGCCGGGCTGCTCGACGTGTCGGCCGGGCAGATTTTCATCAACGGCAAGAACGTCACCTGGGAGGAGCCGAAGGACCGCGGCATCGGCATGGTGTTCCAGTCCTACGCCCTCTACCCGCAGATGTCGGTGGAGGGGAATCTCTCCTTCGGCCTTAAGAATGCCGGCCTGCCGAAGGACGAGATCGCCAGGCGCATCGCCCGCGCCGCCTCCATCCTGCAGATCGAGCCGCTGCTCAAGCGCCGGCCGGCGGCGCTGTCGGGCGGCCAGCGCCAGCGCGTGGCGATCGGCCGGGCGCTGGTGCGCGACGTCGACGTCTTCCTGTTCGACGAGCCGCTCAGCAACCTCGACGCAAAGCTGCGCTCGGAGCTGAGGGTCGAGATCAAGCGGCTGCACCAGAAGCTCGGCAACACCATGATCTACGTCACCCACGACCAGATCGAGGCGATGACGCTGGCCGACCGCATCGCGGTGATGAAGGGCGGGCTGATCCAGCAGCTCGACGCGCCGCAGGCGATCTACGGCAAGCCGGTCAACCGCTTCGTCGCCGGCTTCATCGGCTCGCCCGGCATGAATTTCCTGGAAGGCCGGCTGGAGCCGCGCGACGGCCAGCCGCGCTTCGTCGCCGACGGGCTGGATATCCCGCTCGCGACCTACGCCTTCGACGCGGCCGGCTTCCGCCCCGGCCCGGCAGTGTTCGGCATGCGGCCCGAGCATGTCGGCCTGAACAGCGGCACCGGCTGGCCGTTCTCCTCCGCCACGACGGTCGAGGTGGTCGAGCCGATGGGCTCCGACACGCTGGTGTGGGCCAGGCTTGCCGGCCAGAATTTTACCGTGCGCGTCTCCTCCGAGCGTGCGCCGACCGTCGGCGATCAGATCGTGATCGGCTTCGATCCGCTGCGCGCCTCGCTCTTCGACGCCGATACCGGCGTCCGCCTCTGACACCCTTCGACAGCAATGGGAATGTTCCGATGACCTGGTCCTTCCAACTCTACAGCGCCCGCAACTTCCAGCCCTGGTCCGACGTGCTGAGGACGCTCGGCGAACTCGGCTACAAGCAGGTCGAGGGTTTCGGTGGCGTCTATGCCGAGCCGTCGGCCTTCCGCGCCGATCTCGACAGGAACGGTCTTGCCATGCCGAGCGGGCATTTCCCGATCGACATGCTGGAGACCGATTTCGGCATGGCGGAGACGATCGCCAGGACGCTCGGCATGAAGCTGATCGCCTGCCCCTATCTGCAGGCGCCCGACCGGCCGACCGATGCCGAGGGCTGGCGCGGCTTCGGCAAGCGGCTGGCGGCGGTTGCCAAGCGGGCTGAGGACGCCGGCTTGGCCTTCGCCTGGCACAATCACGACTTCGAGTTCCAGCCGCTTGCCGACGGCTCGACCCCGCAGGACCGGATTTTCGAGGGCGCGCCCGATCTCGGCTGGGAGATCGACGTTGCCTGGGTCATCCGCGGCGGCGCCGACCCGCTGAAGTGGATCGGCGAGCATGGCCAGCGCATCGTCGCCGTGCACGTCAAGGACATCGCCCCGGCCGGCGAGAACGCCGACGAGGACGGCTGGTCGGATGTCGGCCACGGCACGGTGGACTGGAAAGGCCTGCTGGCGACGCTGAAGGCCAGGACGCCGGCAAAATATTACATCATGGAACAGGACAACCCGAACGACTTCCGGCGCTTCGCCAGCCGGTCGATCGCGGCGGTCAGCAGTTTTTGAGGGACACGCATATGGCAAAAAAGCTTGGAGTGGGGGTGATCGGCTGCGGCAACATCTCCGCGGCCTATTTCTCGCTCGCGCCGCTCTTCCGCGGCTTCACCATGAAGGCCTGCGCCGACATCAACATGGACGTGGCCAAGGCGCGCGCCAAGGAGTTCAAGGTGCGCGCCGAGACGGTGGAGGACCTGCTCAAGGCCGATGACATCGACATCGTCGTCAACCTGACGGTGCCGGCGGTCCACTACGCGGTATCGAAGGAGATCCTTGACGCCGGCAAGCACGTCTATTCCGAAAAGCCGTTCGTGCTGACCGTCAAGGAGGGTGCCGACCTCAAGACGCGCGCCGAGAAGAAGAAGCTGCGCATCGGCTCGGCGCCGGACACCTTCCTCGGCGGCGCGCACCAGCTCGCCCGCGATATCATCGACAGCGGCAAGGTCGGCAGGATCACCAGCGGTACCGCCTTCGTGATGAGCCACGGCATGGAGCACTGGCACCCGAACCCGGACTTCTTCTTCCAGCCCGGCGCCGGCCCGGTGCTCGACGTCGGCCCCTACTACGTCACCAACCTGATCCAGCTCATCGGCCCGGTGAAACGCGTCGCCGCCATCTCCTCTACGCCCTCGCCGGAGCGCACCATCACCTCGAAGCCGCGCTTCGGCGAGAAGATCAAGGTGACGACCCCGACCACCATCCATGCCCTCGCGGAATTCGAGAATGGCGCGGTGGTGACGCTGAATTCCAGTTGGGACGTATGGAACCACAGCCACAAGCCGATGGAACTCTATGGCGAGGAAGGCACCATCCATGTGCCCGATCCCAACTTCTTCGGCGGCCAGGTCACCTTCACCAGGCAGGCCTCGGCGATCAAGAAGATGCCGAAATGGGAGCATCCGCTCGGCGTGCCCAACCAGAAGCATTCGATCGGCATGATGGCCAACTATCGCACCGTCGGCCTCGCCGACATGGCCATCGCCATTGCCGAAGGCCGGCCGCACCGCTGCTCGATGGAGCTGGCGCTGCACGCCGTCGAGGTGATGACCGGCATCCTCAAGGCCGGCGAGACCGGAAAATTCGTGGAGATGACGACGACCTGCGAGCGTCCGGCGGCGCTCGGACCGAAGGCGGCGAAGGCATTGCTGGCGAAGAAGAAGTAAGGGAGGATTTCTGAAGCGATTTGTCCGGCCACGCTTTTTCGCCAGGGTGCGTCCTTCGAGGCTCGCCCGCCGTGGCCGGTGGACACATTCGAGGATCGTCCGGGCTCGCATCTGAGGTGCGAGCCCGCGGGGCGGAGGCTTTGGGGGCCGAACTCTCGAAGGGCGAGCCTCGAAGGACGCACCGCAAGCAGGATCCAGCGGCGCATCGCGCCCTTGGCTCAATCGAACCCATGCCGGCGGACCTTGCCTTCGCCACAAATATCGGTCACAGGCGCGTTCACTAGGATAGCCCGCCGTTTCGCGGGATGCGTGGCGCTTGACGATCTCGTCGCGCCCGACGCTGTGAAAGTAAGAGCAATGACGATGACGCAGGCCGGCGTGAAAGCGCCGGAAAGCCCCTGGCGCGGCGAAGCGCGCGCGATGCTGTCGCTGGCCTGGCCGATGATCCTCACCAATCTCGGCCAGACGGCGATGAACGCCACCGACGTGATGATGATGGGGCGGCTCGGCCCGCAGGCGCTGGCAGCCGGCGCGCTCGGCTCCAATCTCTATTTCATGCCGCTGATCTTCGGGCTCGGCCTGATCCTGGCGACGTCGCCGATGATCGCTACCGAGCTCGGCCGCAAGCGCCACTCGGTGCGCGACGTGCGCCGCACCGTGCGGCAGGGGCTGTGGCTGGCCGGGCTCGTATCGATCCCTATCTGGCTGTTCCTGTGGAACACGGAAGCCATGCTCGTCTGGATGGGGCAGGACCCGGCGCTGGCGGAACTGGCCGGCCAATACATGGTCTGGCTGCAATGGGCGGTGCTGCCCTTCTACGGCTACATCGTGCTGCGCTCCTTCATCTCGGCGCTGGAGCGGCCGGGCTGGGCGCTGGTCATCGTCTTCGCGGCGGTCGCCTTCAACGTGCTCGCCAACTGGTGCCTGATGTTCGGCAATCTCGGCTTCCCGACGATGGGCATCGCCGGCGCGGGAGCGGCGACGACGCTGTCGAGCCTGCTGATGTTTCTGGGCATGGCGGCGGTGGTGACGATCGAGCGGCGGTTCCGCCGCTATCGGCTGTTCGGCCGCTTCTGGCGGGCCGACTGGCCGCGCTTCATGGCGCTGCTCAAGCTCGGCCTGCCGATCGGCGGCATCCTCGCCTTCGAGGTGACCATCTTCAACGCGGCGGCACTGCTGATGGGGCTGATCTCGTCGGCCGCTCTCGCCGCCCATGCCATCGCCATCCAGCTCGCCTCGATCTCCTTCATGGTGCCGCTCGGGCTGAGCCAGGCGGTGACGGTGCGCGTCGGCCTCGCCTTCGGCGCGCGCGATCCCGACGGCATCGGCCGCGCCGGCTGGACCGCCTTCGTCATGGGCGTCGGCTTCATGGCACTAATGGCATTGATCATGGTCACCGTGCCGCGCCCGCTGATCGGCGCCTTCATCGATGCCGGCGACCCGGGCAATGCGGAGGTGGTGGCACTCGCGGTCACCTTCCTCGCCTTCGCGGCGCTGTTCCAGGTGGCCGACGGCGCCCAGGCGGTCGGCGCCGGCATGCTGCGCGGCCTGCACGACACCAAGGTGCCGATGCTGTTCGCGGCGCTCGGCTATTGGGGCATCGGCCTGCCGCTCGGCGTGCTGCTCGCCTTCCCGCTGGGATTTCAGGGCGCAGGCATCTGGACCGGCCTGTGCGCCGGCCTGCCCGTGGTCGCCGTGCTGCTGCTGTCGCGCTGGCTGCGCCGCGACCGACTGGGCCTGGCGGACGAGAGACGGGCGTTCGGGTAGGCCTGGGCTGATCACCCCTCCGCCCTCTTCGAGCCCCTTTGGGGCATCGCATGTGGCAATGGTGAGGAATTCGGTGGCCTCGCACCCCCACCCCTAACCCCTCCCCACAAGGGGGAGGGGAACCAACTCGCGTCGCCGCCCGGCGTCAAGCATCGACTGTTTCGCATGGCATAGCGGCCGCAAAGTCCCCCTCCCCCTTGTGGGGAGGGGCTAGGGGTGGGGGTGCAGGCCCGAGCAGCGTTGCTGAAATCCCATATGCGATAGACCTCGATGAGGAGGTGCCGAGGCGGGTAAACCTCCCACAACGGATGTGAGGGACGACGGAACCTTCTCCCCGAAAACGACGAAGAAGGAGGCTAACCGCCCATCGCGCCGAGCAGTTTACGGATGTCGCCGAAGCGGCCGATCAGGCCGAAGACGATCGCCGCGATGGCCACGAAGAAGATCGACACGGCCGCCATGGTCGGCGTGTAGCCGTAGCGCAGCGCGTTGAAGATCTTGATCGGCAGCGTCTCGACGGTGAAGCCGACGGTCATGTAGGCGACGATATATTCGTTGAGCGACAGCACGAAGGCGAAGGCGTACCCGGAGACGAGGTAAGGCAGGATCAGCGGCAGCACGACGGTTTTCAGCACCGTGCGGTCGTCGGCGCCCATGGTGGAGGCGGCCTCGACCAGCGAGCGGTCGATCGAGGCGAAACCCAGCGACAGCGTCACCAGCGGCAGGGTGACGAAGAAGATGCCGTGGCTGATCGCCGCCGTCCAAGGCTGGCCGTAGAGGCCGCTGGTGGCCCAGAAGGTCAGCAGCCCGAGCGCGGTGATGACCGGCGGCAGGATGAAGGGCGCGACGCCGAGAAGCTGGAAGATGTTGGCCCACGGCGCGATGCGGCGCCACAGGAACCAGGCGAGCGGCAGCGCGATGGCGACCGCGATCGCCGCGGCGCTGACGGCAAGCAGCAGCGACGAGATCAGCGCCCGCCGCCATTCCGGGTCGGCGAAAATCTGTCCGTACCAGGAAAGCGAGAAGCCGACCGGCGGGAAGGTGAGGTCCTGCTTCTCGTTGACGGAGACGCCCGCCACGACGATCAGCGGCAGGGCCATGAACAGGGCGACGGCGAAGAAGCCGAGCCGGCGCAGGATGGTCCCGGTCATAGCGCGTTCTCCCTGCGCCCGGCGAGCAGCGTCAGGCCGACCAGCGCCAACGAGATCAGCACCAGGAACACCGCCATCGCCGCCGCGAACGGCATGTTCGACTGGTAGATCGCCTGGTCGGTGATGTGCACGGACAGCGTCCAGTGCTGCGGCCGGCCGAGCAGCTGCGGCAGCAGGTAGGAGCCGAGCGCGAAGACGAACACCATGATGAGTGTGGCCACCACCGTGTTGCGCAGCGCCGGCAGCACCACGTTGAGGAAGGCGCGCACCGGCGAGGAGCCGAGCGTGCGCGCCGCCTCGGTCAGCGTCGGGTCGAGCCGCACGAGGGCGGGGTACAGCACCAGGATGGTGTAGGGCAGCGCCTGGTAGACCATGCCGGTGAGCACCGCGCCGAAGGAGGGCAGCAGCGCCACGGGCTTGTCCATCAGCCCCAGCCAGACGGCGAGGTTGGTGATACCGGCGGTGCGCGAGAACAGCGTCGACCAGGCGAAGCCGATGATGACCTCCGACAGCGACAGCACCGAGAGCAGGCAGACCAGCCAGATGGTCTGCACCTTGCGCGACTGTTTCGTCAGCAGATAGGTGAAGGGGAAGGCGACGACGACGCAGACGATCGCCACCAGCACCGCCAGCATCAGCGAGAAGCCGAGGATGTTGGCGAAGAACAGCGACAGGAAGCGGGCGTAGTTGTCGAACACGAAATCCGGCTTGTAGAAACCCGCGGGGTCGCGCCGGAAGAAGCTGACGGCGATCATCGTCGAGAAGGGGATGACGAAGAAGACGATCAGCATCACCGCCGGGAAGAAAAGCGGCGTGTAGTCTGCGAGGTTTTTTGGGGGCTCGCGTTTCATGGCAGGCGCTCCGAACGGAAGATACCCCCACCCCTAACCTCTTCCTCTCGAGGCCGCGCAATCGCATATGAAAACACCCCCACCCCTAACCCCTCCCCACAAGGGGGAGGGGAACTGGCCAGCATTTCCGCCAGGCGCCAATCGTCGACCGTTTCGCATGGAGCAGCAGCAAAGTCCCCCTCCCCCTTGTGGGGAGGGGTTAGGGGTGGGGGTACGAGGCGACCGAATTCCTTGCCGTTTGCCAAATGCGATAAGGGGCGTTGTTCTAACGCGGCGCTCATGACTTCACCACCACGCAGCTTTCGGCAGGCAGGATGACGCCGACCTTGTCTCCCGCCGCGACGTCGACGCGCTCACGCGGGGTGGTGACGGCGACGATGGTGGTGCCGGCCGTTTCCACATAGGTCTCGATGGTGGCGCCGAGGTCGCGCACGAAGGTCACCGTACCGTCGACGGCGCCGGAGCCTGGCGCGCCGAGCCGCACGTCCTCCGGCCGGATCGACACGGACGCTTTCGCCACACCCGAGGGCAGGGCGAGGCCGGCAACGGCGCCGCCGAGGATGGTGGCGCGCCCGGCGGAATCGGCGACCGCCTCCAGCAAATTGGTCGAGCCGATGAAGTCGGCGACGAAGGCGTCGGCGGGCTTGCGGTAGATCTCGATCGGCGCCGCGGCCTGGCGGATGCGGCCCTCGCCCATGACGACGACGAGGTCGGCCATGGTCATGGCCTCGCGCTGGTCGTGGGTGACGACGATGGTGGTGATGCCGAGGCGCTGCTGCAGCTGGCGCAATTCCACCTGCATGGATTCGCGCAGCTTCGCGTCGAGTGCCGACATCGGCTCGTCGAGCAGGAACAGTTTTGGCGACAGTGCCAGCGCCCGGGCGATGGCGACGCGCTGGCGCTGGCCGCCGGAGAGCTTCGCCACCGGCCGGTCGGCGAAGCCGGGCAGGTGCACCAGCTTCAGCAACTCGTCGGCTCGCTTCTTCTGCTCGTCCTTCGGCGCGCCGCGGATGCGTAGCGCATAGGCGATGTTGTCGCCGACCGACAGATGCGGGAACAGCGCCAGCGACTGGAAGACCATGCCGAAATTGCGCTTGTGGGTGGGCACCTGGGTGATGTCGGCGCCGTCGAGCGCGATCGTCCCGGCGGTCGGCTCCTCCAGGCCAGCGACCATGCGCAAGAGCGTGGTCTTGCCGCAGCCCGACGGCCCGAGCAGGCAGACGAAGGTGCCGTGCGGCACCGACAGGCTGACGTCGTCGACAGCATTGAAGTCGCCGAAGCGTTTGGTGACGGACTGGATCGCTAATCCGGACATGGGTGCATCCCGATGGATGAGGCGGCTTCGCTGCGCCTCAGGACCTGCAAATAGTCAATCGGTGGCAAGCAGCGCGATTCGCGCTTAGATCGATGCCGGCAAAGAATTCGGGGGCGGAAGCAGGGGCGCCGAGCCAGCCGGCGCATTGGGGAGGATGGGCCACCCCAACCGCGGCGACGGGCCTCGCTCTCGAACTGGAGGTGCGCCATGTGGTTTCGGCCATATAGCGTCACCCTGGAACTGAAATGGACCCGGACGGGCTGGCAAATCTCGATCCGGGTCCGCTTCAGAAGCTAGGAAACGGGGGCCGGGCGAAAGCCTGGCTCCCACTCCAGCAAGATAGCGCCAGCTCCGCATCGAGACAAGGTCCGCTTCCCCGCCTCAGCTCGCGATCATCTCCGTCCACTTCTGGTTCAGCCAGTCGGCCTTGGTGGTGTAGAGGTCGTAGCGCGGCAGGATCGGCTCGATCTCCGACGACACCGCCGCGAATTCCTCGGCGGTCAGGTCCAGCTTGTCCTTCTTCAGCGTCGGCGCCGTGCCGACCTTGCGCGACATCAGGCCCTGGATCGACGGCTGGCTCATGTAGTCGATGAACACATGCGCCTCCTCGGCTTTCTCCGAGGCGCGCGAGATGACCCAGTTGCCGCTGTCCTGGATGCCGCCCTCTTTCGGGAAGGTCGAGCGCACCGGCTGGCCGTCGGCCGCGGCGAGGCCGGTGACGTCGTGGTAATACTGGCCCATCGGGATCTCGCCCGACTTCAGCGCCTGCTCGAACTGCGCCTCGTCGCGGTACCAGAGCCGCACGTTCGGCTTGACCTCGGCGAGCTTGTCAAAGGCCTTGAGCAGGCCTTCCTCGGTGTCGAGCGCGTTGGTACCGCCGAAGAAGGTTGCGGCTGTAACTTCCAGCAGGAAGGAGTTGGAGACCAGCGCCAGCAGGCCGAGCTTGTCGGCATTGGCCGGATCCCAGAAGGCCGCCCAGGAATCCGGGGCGGTCGGATAGGCGTCGGTGTTGGTGACCAGCGTGATGTACCAGGCGACGGCACCGATGCCGGCGACGCGGCCGTCCGGATATTTGTTGACGAACTGCGGCAGCAGGTCGGCGAAATTCTTGATCTTCTTGTCGTCGATCGGCGTCCACAATTCGGTCGACTGGCCCTTGAGCGTCGAGGTCTGCGACATCATCGACACGTCGGCCGGCGCCTGCCCGGCCTTGGCGGCCTGCTCGAGCTGCACCAGCCAGGCCTCGCCGGTCGGCTCGGCCACCGATTCCACCGCGATGCCGCTCGCCTTGGTGAATTCCGGGAAGATGTGCTCGTCGAAGGATTTCTTGAAATAGCCGCCATAGACGCCGACCTTCAGCGACTTGTCCTGCGCGCGCAGGACCGACGGCATGGCGAGCGCGCCGGCGCCGGCGATCGCTGCGCCGAGCACGGTCCGCCGGGTGAGTTCGATTTTCATCTCTGGTTCTCCTCTGTTTCGGCCGGTTTTCCGGCATGTTCCTTGTCTGCAGTCTAGTGGTTGTTCCGCGCTGTGTCGCGGGGGAGGAAATCCGGGAACGTAAACTGCCCCCTGCGGCTCCTCTTCAACCGTCGCTGTCACGCGAACCGGTTATCGCCGGGCTGAACACCATCAGCGACAGGATCTCGAACAGCACCTGCGCGCCGGCATGCGCGGTGTTGGTGGTGGAGTCGTATTGCGGGGCCACTTCGACGACGTCGCCGCCGACCAGATTGACCCCCTTGAGGCCGCGAAGGATCTCCAGCACCTCGCGCGTCGTCAGGCCGCCGACCTCGGGCGTCCCGGTGCCGGGCGCGAAGGCGGGGTCGAGGCTGTCGACGTCGAAGGAGAGGTAGGTCGGGCCGTCGCCGACGATCTTCCTGGCCTTCTCGATGACGGCGGGGATGCCGAGGCCCGACACCTCCTCGGCGTGGATCACCGTCATGCCGGACTCGTAGGTGAACTCCCACAGATACTCGGCCGAGCCGCGGATGCCGATCTGGATGGTGCGGGTCGGGTCGAGCACGCCGTCCAGCACCGCGTTGCGGAACGGCCCGCCATGATGGAACTTCGTCTGGTCGAAGGCGCCGCCCGTGTCGCAATGGGCGTCGATGTGGATCATGCCGACCGGCTGTTTGGCACCGACGGCCTTGAGGATCGGGTGGGTGATCGAGTGGTCGCCGCCGACCGACAGCGGGATCACGCCGGCCTCGACGATCTGCCGGGCGCGCCGTTCGATGTCCTCGTGGCTGAGCTCCAGCCGGTAGCGGCTCTGGAAGGCGATATCGCCGATGTCCGCGACGCGCAGGTCATGCACCGGGGCGCAGTCGAGCACGTGATTGTAGGGGCCGATGCGCTCGATGGCGCGCAGCGCCCGCGGCCCGAAGCGCGAGCCCGGCCGGTTGGTGACGCCGAGATCCATCGGCACGCCGAGGATCGCCACCTGCAGGTCGCCGAAATCCGGCTGGTCGTTGTCGAGCGGCATGTAGGGCGCGGCGAGGAAGGTCGGAATGCCGGAATAGGGGGCGAGCCGCGTACCGCTCTTGGTGAAGATCTTGTCGGCCACGCGCCGGAACTGCGGGTTGAACAACTCGCCGCCGTGGCTCTCGCCATACTTGCGGCGCAGCGCCTCCAGCTTGCTTTCCGAGAAGCCCATGGCCTCCTCCTCGTTCGCGATGGCGGGAACGCCGGAATGCCGAGGGCATCCATGCTTCCGTTGCCGGATGCCCGTCCTCGCGTTCCCCTGGTTTTCTGCTTTTCCCGCTAGGTTGCGTCAACGCGATTGAAAGATCAATTGATATTGTTATAGCCTCGTCTGTGAGAATTTCTCACAGGAACGACATGACATGGCGCGCCGGCTGCCTCCGCTCAATCCGCTGCGGGCCTTCGAGGCCACGGCCCGGCACGGATCGCTGACCAAGGCGGCGTCCGAACTCAGCGTCACCCATGGCGCCGTGAGTCACCAGATCAAGGCGCTGGAGGCAATGCTCAAGGTGCAGTTGTTCGAGCGCGCCGGCCAGCGCCTGAAACTGACGCTCCAGGGCGCCGAGCTGCTGCCCTCGGTCACCAGCGCCTTCGACGGCATCGCCGCAGCGACGGCGCGCATGGCGCGCCCGACCGGCGCCGGCGCGCTGACGGTGAGCTGCGTGCCGGCGCTGCTGTCGCTGTGGCTCATCCCGCGGCTCGGCGGCTTCGTGGCGCAGTATCCGAACATCCGGCTGAAGCTGAACGCCTCCAACGATCCGCTCGACCTGCGTTCGCCCGACATCGACGTGTGTGTCCACTATGGCGACCGCGACTGGAGCGGCTGCTGGTTCCGGAAATGGTCGGACCTCGAGCTTTTCCCCGTCGCCAGCCCGTCGCTGATCAACAACCGCCCGATCCGCTCGGTGCGCGACCTCGCCGACCACGTGCTGCTGCATGGCGACGACGGGCGCGAATGGCATACCTGGCTGGCGGCGGCAGACGCCCTCGATCTGGCGCGCGGGCCGCAGCTGCATTTCAGCGATGCGCGGCTTTCGACCGAGGGGGCGCAGCATGGGCACGGCGTGGCGCTGGGCGATTCGGTGACGGCGAGCGGGCTTCTGGCGCGCGGGCTGCTGGTCACGCCGTTCAACCTGTCGGTGCCGGCGGTGGATTCCTTCTACGTCGCCTGCCGCAGCGGCGTACGCGCCGCGCCGGCCGCGCAGACCTTCATCGACTGGCTGTTCGCCGAGCGCGACATGAGCATGGCCGCCGGCGGGGTCGCGGTCGCCGGCCAGATCAGCATCCGCAAGCGGCGCGCTGGCAAGGTCCAGGCCGGCTAGCGCCGGTAGTTGTCGAATCTGGCATCACCACAGGACCAAACATATCCTGAAGCATGCCGGACTTTTCGATGCTATAGCGCGCGTGAGCCGTGAAGGCTGCGGAGGAGAGTTCGAGAGGGCCGATGACCAGGACCGATATCGCCCGGCGCGTCTACAACCACACCTGGAAGCTCGATCCGATCGTGCGCAGCCTGCTCGACACGGATTTCTACAAGCTTCTGATGCTGCAGATGATCTGGGGCATGTACCCGAAGGTGGACGCCACCTTCTCGCTGATCAACCGGAAGACTACGGTGCGTCTTGCCGACGAGATCGACGAGCAGGAACTGCGGGCGCAGCTCGACCACGCCCGCACGCTGCGCTTCTCCAAGAAGGAGATGATCTGGCTGGGCGGCAACACCTTCTACGGCCGCAAGCAGATTTTCTCGCCGGAGTTCCTGGCCTGGCTGGAGGGTTTCCAGCTTCCGGAATACGAGCTGCGCAAGAAGGACGGCCAGTTCGAGCTCGAGTTCCCCGGCCCGTGGATGTACACCACCATGTGGGAGATCCCGGCGCTGGCGATCATCAACGAGCTGCGCTCGCGCGCCGCCATGAAGTCCTTCGCGCCGTTCGCGCTCGACGTGCTCTATGCCCGCGCCAAGGCCAAGATGTGGGACAAGACCGAGCGGCTGAAGAAGCTGCCCGACATCCGCATCTCCGATTTCGGCACGCGGCGGCGCCACTCCTTCCTGTGGCAGCGCTGGTGCGTGGAGGCGCTGAAAGAGGGTATCGGCGAAGCCTTCACCGGCACCAGCAACGTCAAGCTCGCCATGGACACCGACCTGGAGGCGCTGGGCACCAACGCACACGAGCTGCCGATGGTGCTGGCCGCGCTCACCGACAGCGAGGAGGAGCTGAGGCGCTCGCCCTATCACGTGCTGCAGGACTGGCAGCGCTATTATGGCGGCAATTTGCTGATCGTGCTGCCCGACGCCTTCGGCACGGCCTCCTTCCTGCGCGATGCCCCCGACTGGGTGGCCGACTGGACCGGCTTCCGCCCCGACAGCGCCCCACCGATCGAGGGCGGCGAGCGCATCATGGCGTGGTGGCGGCAGAAGGGGAAAGACCCGCGCACAAAACTGCTGATCTTCTCCGACGGGCTGGAGGTCGAGTCCATCATCGAGACCTATCGTCATTTCGAGGGCAAGGTACGCATGTCGTTCGGCTGGGGCACCAATCTCACCAACGACTTCGAAGGCTGCGCGCCGATCCCGACCGACGGGCTCAACGCCATCTCGCTGGTGTGCAAGGTGACCAGCGCCGACGGCCGGCCGGCGGTGAAGCTCTCCGACAATCCCGCCAAGGCGACCGGCGACCCGCGCGAGATCGACCGCTACCTGCGCGTGTTCGGCGACAAGGAAAGGGTGCGGCAGGCGGTGAAGGTGTGAGAGGGCGGGCCGGGAGTGGATGGAACGGGCCGTAGTTGGGCAGGTCCGAGCGTGCGATGCGCGGTGAGTTTCCGATTGGCATCCGCATGAACATCGCCGACCTCCCCGTCCTGCCCGTCACCGAGGCGCTGCCGACGCTGCTCGCCGCGCTGGAGACGGGCAACGGCGCCGTGCTGGTGGCGCCGCCCGGCGCCGGCAAGACCACGCTGGTGCCGCCGGCGCTGCTGTCGGCACCCTGGCGCGGCGACGGCACCATCCTGCTGCTCGAGCCGCGCCGGCTGGCGGCCCGGGCGGCGGCGCGGCGCATGGCGCAAATCCTCGGCGATGAGCCGGGCGGCACCGTCGGCTACGCCATGCGCATGGAACGCAAGGTCTCCGCCAGGACGCGCATCCTCGTCGTCACCGAGGGCATTCTCGCACGCATGATCCTCGACGATCCGGAACTGCCGGGCATCGCCGCCATCCTGTTCGACGAGTTCCACGAGCGCTCGCTCGACGTCGATTTCGGGCTGGCCCTGGCGCTCGACGTGCAGGGCGCGCTGCGGCCCGACATCAGGCTGCTGGTGATGTCGGCCACGGTGGACGGGGCGCGTGTGGCAAAGCTGCTCGGCGATGCGCCGGTGATCGAAAGCGCCGGCCGCAGCTTTCCCGTCGACATCCGCCACGCCGAGCGGGCGCCCGGCACGGCGGTCGAGGATGGCGTCGCCGCGGCGGTGCGCGAGGCGCTGGCGACCGAGGAGGGCAGCGTGCTCGCCTTCCTGCCCGGCCAACGCGAGATCCTTCGCACGGCGGAGCGGCTGGAGGGACGTATCGCGGAGAATGTCGACATCGTGCCGCTCTACGGCCAACTCGACACCCGCGCCCAGGACGCGGCGATAAGGCCGGCGCCGGCGGGGCGGCGCAAGGTGGTGCTGGCGACTTCGATCGCCGAGACCTCGATCACAATCGACGGGGTGCGGGTGGTCGTCGATTCCGGTCTGTCGCGCGTGCCGCGCTACGAGCCGGCCTCCGGGCTGACGCGGCTGGAGACGGTGCGCGTCAGCAAGGCGTCGGCCGACCAGCGGGCGGGGCGCGCCGGGCGCACGCAGCCGGGTGTCGCCATCCGCTTGTGGCGGGCCGAGCAGACGGCGGCGCTCGCGCCCTACAATACGCCGGAAATCCTTGAGGCCGACCTGTCGTCGCTGCTGCTCGACTGCGCCGCCTTCGGCGTCGCCGATCCGCGCGCGCTCGCCTTTCTCGATCCGCCGCCCGCGCCGGCCCTGGCCGAGGCGCGGGCGCTGCTCGAAGCGCTGCATGCGCTCGACGCCGACGGCCGGCTCACCGAGGCGGGCGCGGCGATGCGAAAGCTCGCGCTGCCGGTGCGGCTGGCGCATATGGTGGCGGAGGCGGCGCGGCACGGGGCGGCCCGTGAGGCGGCCGAGATCGCGGTGCTGCTGACCGAGCGCGGGCTGGGCGGCGACAGCGCCGACCTGGAGCGCCGGCTGGCGCGGTTCCGGACGGAGAAGTCGCCGCGGGCAGCGGCGGCACGGCAGCTGGCGGACAGGCTGGCTCGCTCCTTACCCTCCCCCTTGAGAGGAGGGTGGGCGAGCGGTCGGAGCGAAGCGATGAGCGCGAGAGGTGGGGGAACCAGCCGAGAAGTGCTGGAGCGGTCGACCCCCACCCCGGCGCTTCGCGCCGATCCTCCCCTCGAGGGGGAGGGTGGAGCTGGCGCGCTGCCTCACCCGACCCCATCCGCCGCCTTTGGCGGCACCTCCCCCTCGAAAGGGGAGGAAAGTGCCGGCGCGTTTCTCCTCCATGCCTGGCCGGACAGGGTCGCCAGGGCGCGCGGCGAGCGCGGCCGCTTCGTGCTGTCGAACGGCGGCGGGGCGATGCTCGACGCGGCGGACCCGCTGGCCGGCGAGACGTTCCTGGTGGTGGCCGACGTGCAGGGCAAGGCGCAGAACGCGCGCATCACCGCGGCGGCTGCGGTCGGCGAGGAGGCCATCCGCGCCGTGCTCGGCGACCGGCTGGAGCGGCGGCGCGTCACCGAGTTCGACCGCGAGCGCGGCGCGGTGCGCAGCCGCGAGGCGGTGCGTCTCGGCGCCGTGGTGCTGTCCGAGCGGATGCTGCCGCCGCCGAAAGGCGCCGACGCCGACCGGGCTATCCTCGATGCGCTGCGCGCGCACGGGCTGGCGCTGCTGCCGTGGGGCAAGGACGCCGAGATGCTGCGCGCTCGCCTTTCCTGGCTGCACCGGGCGGTCGGCGCGCCCTGGCCGGACGTATCGGTCGGCGCCCTGCTCGCTTCGCTGGAAGACTGGCTGCTGCCGTTCCTGACCGGCGAGGCCGCCTTCTCCCGCATCGATCCCGGCGCCGTTTCCGCAGCGCTGATAGCGCTCGTTCCGCACGAGCTGCAGCGGCGGCTCGACAAGGCCGCGCCGACGCATTTCGATGCTCCTTCGGGCAGCCGGGTGCCGATCCGCTACGACGGCGAGATACCGGTGCTGTCGATCCGCGTGCAGGAACTGTTCGGCCTGACCGCGCATCCGACGATCGGCGACGGCCGCATGCCGCTGACGCTGGAGCTCTTGTCGCCGGCGCACCGACCCATCCAGACGACGCGCGACCTGCCCGCCTTCTGGCGCGGTTCCTGGGCCGACGTGCGCGCCGACATGCGCGGCCGCTATCCCAAGCATGTCTGGCCGGAGGATCCAGCCCGCGCCATGGCTACCGCCCGGGCAAAGCCCCGCGTCAAATAGCGCTTGGCGCAAGCGCCCTTCCGGCGCGATAAACCGGCATGATCAAACCCTTCACCACCCCCGACTTCGAGCAGACGCACCGGCTCAGGCTGAACACGCTGATCCGGCTGCGCTGGCTGGCGATCGCCGGCCAGAGCGTCGCGGTCATCGTGGTCGCCTACTGGCTGCAGTTCCCTCTGCCGGTCAGCCTGTGCTTCGCGCTGATCGCCTGCTCGGCCTGGCTCAACCTGTTCCTCACCTTCCGCTTTCCGTCGACGCATCGGCTGCCCCCCAATTCGGCCCTGGCCACGCTGCTGTTCGATTCCCTGCAGCTCGCCGGCCTGCTCTATGTCACCGGCGGGCTCACCAATCCGTTCTCGCTGCTGCTCACCGTGCCCGTGGTCATCTCGGCCACCACCCTGCCGCTGAAGATGACCGCGGCGCTCGGCGCCCTGGTGATGGCGATGGCGACGGTGCTGGTGTTCCGCCACATGCCGTTGCCCTGGGTGGAGGGCGAGCGGCTGGCGATGCCCTTCGTCTATGTCGCCGGCATGTGGGTGGCGCTGTTCTCCTCGATCACCTTCACCGCCGTCTATGCCTGGCGGGTCGCCGAGGAGGCGCGGCTGCTCGCCAATGCGCTCGCCGCGACCGAGCTGGTACTGCAGCGCGAGCAGCATCTGTCGGCGCTGGACGGGCTGGCGGCTGCCGCCGCGCACGAGCTCGGCACGCCGCTCGCCACCATCACCGTGGTCGCCAAGGAGATGGAGCGGGCGCTCGGCAACGATCCCAAGTTCCGCGAGGACGTCACGCTGCTGCGCTCGCAGAGCGAGCGCTGCCGCGAGATCCTCAAGCGGCTGACCAGCCTGTCGTCGGAGAGCGAGGGCCACATGGCCCGCCTGCCGCTGACCTCGCTCATCGAGGAGGTGATCGCCCCGCATCGCGACTTCGGCATCGCCATCCGGCTGGAGCCGGGCGAGCGCATCGGCCAGGAGCCGGTCGGCCACCGCAATCCCGGCGTCATCTACGGACTCGGCAATCTGGTCGAGAACGCCGTCGACTTCGCGGCGAGCACCGTCACGGTGCGCTGGCGCTGGAACGACGAGGCGGTGACGATCGACGTCGTCGACGACGGCCCCGGCTTCCGCCCGGAGATCCTCGACCGCATCGGCGAGCCCTACATGTCGACGCGGCAGGGGCCGGAGCCCGGCGGCGGGCTCGGCCTCGGCCTGTTCATCGCGAAGACGCTGCTGGAGCGCTCCGGCGCCGGCCTCTCCTTCTTCAACGCCAACGAGCGCGGCATGGGCGCGGTGGCGCAGGTCTCGTGGCGGCGCGACCAGTTCGTCAGCCGGCGTCCCGCCCCCGACATCATGCACGATACCGCCTGATGTGGCATTCCGGGCCCCGAATGGCTATATCGTGGCAAGAACAAGACAGATGAAAGGGTAAGGCGCCGATGATGGCCGAAGAGACGATCACCGATACCGGCATCGGGCAGGACGCATCGCTGCTGCTGGTCGACGACGACAAGCCGTTCCTGACCCGGCTGGCGCGCGCCATGGAGGCGCGCGGCTTCTCGGTCGACACGGCCGAAAGCGTCGAGGAGGCGGTCGCCAAGGCGAAGGCCGGCGCGCCCGCCTATGCGGTCGTCGACATGCGGCTCGGCGACGGCAACGGGCTAGACGTGGTTGCGGCGATCCGCGAGAGCCGCGCCGACGCGCGCGCCGTCATCCTCACCGGCTACGGCAACATCGCCACCGCCGTGACGGCGGTGAAGCTCGGCGCCATCGACTACCTGTCCAAGCCGGCCGACGCCGACGACATCTACGCGGCGCTGACGCGCAGCGGCGGCGAGCGCGCCGCCCCGCCGGAAAACCCGATGTCGGCCGACCGCGTGCGCTGGGAGCACATCCAGCGCGTCTACGAGATGTGCGACCGCAACGTCTCGGAAACGGCGCGGCGCCTCAACATGCACCGCCGCACCCTGCAGCGCATCCTCGCCAAGCGCGCGCCGCGCTGAGCGCGGCTGCGCCCGGAGGCGGAGTGGCGGAGGTGAGGCTCGCCGCCGGATAAGAGCGCCCGGGACAGGCCCGCTTGTTCCCGAAAGAGGGGACAAAAAATCGACCTTGCGAACAAAAAATCCGCGAGGGCACACGTCCAGGCGATTACTGCTTCGGCAGGATTGATTTTGATTTCAATCGCTTGGCCGGTATGACCGGCTGGCGCCGCGCCGTGCCGCCATGCCGAAAGAGCCCGGCGCATCGCCGCGCTGCCCCTCCTCCGCAACCCGTCCCATGCTTGTGCCGAGTTCAACGAGGCGCCGACATGGACACTTCCGACAATCTCGCTCTCCCCTACATCCTGCCGTCGCAGGCGCAGAAGCACGTCACCCACAACGAGGCGATCGCCATGCTCGACGCGCTGGTGCAGCCGGGCGTGCTCGACCGCGACCTCGCGGCGCCGCCGGCGTCGCCCGCCAACGGCGACCGCTACATCGTGGCAAGCGGCGCGTCGGGCGACTGGACCGGCCGGGCCGGCAGCATCGCGCATCGCCTCGACGGCGTCTGGGCCTTCTACGCCCCGCACCCCGGCTGGCTCGTTTTCGTCGTCGACGAAGCGAAGCTCGTCCATTGGAGCGGTTCGGCATGGGTGGATTATCCGGCGGCGATCGATGTCCTGCAGTCGCTTTCCCTGCTCGGCATCGGCACCACGGCGGACGCGGCCAATCCCTTTTCGGCAAAACTCAACAAGGTTCTGTGGACGGCCAGAACGGCCGCGGAGGGTGGCGACGGCGATCTTCGCTACACGCTGAACAAGGAGACCGCGGCCGACGTCCTGTCGCTGCTGATGCAGACTGGCTTCTCCGGCCGGGCCGAGTTCGGGCTGATCGGCGACGACAATCTGTCGCTGAAAGTCTCGCCCGACGGCACGGCCTGGACAACGGCGCTGACGGTCGACAAGGCGACCGGCCAGCTTGCCATCGGCGACCAGCTCAATCTGAACGCCTCGCTGTCGATGTCCGGGGCGTCGCTGACCATCACGCGGGACGCTGCGGCGACTCTGCTCAGGCTGATCAGCTACCGCGACACCAATGCCACCCACGCGACCTTTGCCGCGGATGTGGCGCGCGGCAACCTGGCATCGCCGGCCTTCATGACCAATACCGGGCTGATGGCGGAATTCATCGTCCGCCCGTGGGACGGGACCGCCATCGGCACGGTGACCTCAGGCCGCCTCGCCTTCCGCGCCTCGGAGAACCACAGCGCCGCGGCGCGCGGCACGCGCTGGACGATCGAGCTGACGCCCAACGGCAGCACGTCGGTCGCCGAGGCCGGGGCGCTCGACCATGCGTCGGGCCTCTCGCTGTTCTCGGTGCCGGTGATCGACGCAAACCGCCATTTCCGGCTGCGCTCCTATACGATCGCAAGCCTGCCCTCGGCTTCGCCCGCCGGGCAGATGATCCATTGCTCGGACCTGGGGGGCGGCGGCGGGCAGCTCAATTCCGACGGCGCGGCCTGGCGGCGCGTGTCGCGCGGCGGCCAGCAGGCGGTGGCGAGCGATGCCGATTTCACGCTTGCCGTGCTGGCCAATGCCGAGGAGCAGCGCCATACCGGCACGCTCACCGCCGATCGTGCGGTGACGCTGTCGGCGACCAACGCCTATGCCGGCGCCCGCTTCCGCCTGGCGCGTACCGGCGGCGGCGCGTTCAGCCTGTCCTTCGGCGGACTGAAGAACCTGGCGACGAATACGTGGGCCGAAGCCGTGCATGACGGCTCAGCCTGGTATCTGGCGGCATATGGAGGGTTGTGAAGGCTTTCCCTCCTCCTTGAGGGGAGGG
>NZ_JCACER010000025.1:0-90227 GCF_059502445.1 Kumtagia sp. | reverse complement strand
ACAAACGACCAAGATGTGTGCATGCCGTAGCCGCTTCGCAGGGGCGAGGAACCCAGGCTGGACAAGCGCCGGCGTCACGGCAGCAATTCCTCGCCCCCACGAAGTGGGGGGAGGTGGCGAGCCCGAAGGGCGAGACGGAGAGGGGGAGTACTCCGCCGAGCGTCGGCGACACGATCAATCGTGACGTGCACCCTCCATCACAACCGCCTCGACGAAACGCCTCAGCCCGTCCTCGACAAAATCCTCCAGCCTTCCCCGGGGATCGAACCCCCACCACAGCAGCGAGCCCTGCCATTGCGACGCCATCAGCAGGCCGATGCCCGGCGGCGCGTGCGGCGTGGCGGAAAAGCACGCCTCCAAGGCGCCCGCCAACGTCTCTTTCCACGCCGCGCCGCGCGCCCGCAAGGCCGGGTCGCGCAGGTCCTCGCGCAGCACCAGCAGGCCCTCGGCATAGGCTTCGATGCCGCCATAGTCGCCCGACAGGCCGACCAGCATTTGCACCGCGCCGTCCGGCGTCTTGGCTACCGTTCCGGCGAGGCGAGCCGTCTTGTCGTCCAGCCCGTCCCAGGCGTGCAGCAGGGCGGCGCGCTTCAGTTCGTCCTTGCCGCCAAAACGCTGCACCAGCGTCGCCGGCGACAGCCCGCAGACCGCTGCCAGGCTGGCGAAGGTCAGCGCCTCGGGGCCGCGCCCGTGGATGATGCGTAGCGCGGCCTCCAGCACGTCGCGGTCGGGCAGTGTTTTTGGCCGGGGCATCTTGACTTCCGTTTATAACCGAACAATCATTTATATATCTTGAAACGACGGCGGGCACCAGCCCGACGCGACGGATAATTCGGGAGAATCCAATGACGCTGCAAGGAAAAGTGGCGCTGGTCGCCGGCGCGACGCGCGGGGCCGGCCGCGGCATCGCGACCGAACTCGGGGCGGCGGGCGCGACGGTCTATGTCAGCGGGCGCACGACCCGCGACCGGCAGTCCGAATACCAGCGGCCGGAGACCATCGAAGAGACGGCCGAGCTGGTGACGGCGGCCGGCGGCACGGGCATCGCCGTTCCGACCGACCATCTCGTGCCGGAGGAGGTGAAGGCGCTGGTGACCCGTATCCGCGCCGAGCAGGGCCGCCTCGACATCCTGGTCAACGACATCTGGGGCGGGGAAAAGCTGTTCGAATGGAACAAGCCGGTCTGGGACCACGATCTCGGCAACGGCCTGCGCATGCTGCGGCTCGGCATCGACACCCATCTGATCACCGCCCATTACGCGCTGCCGCTCATGATCGAGCGGCCTGGCGGCCTCCTGGTGGAGGTCACCGACGGCACCGCCGAGTACAATGCGACGACCTATCGGCTGTCGCCCTTCTACGACCTCGCCAAGGTGGCGGTGAACCGCATGGGTTGGTCGCATGCCAAGGACCTTGCCCCGCACGGCGCCACCTCGGTGTCGCTGACGCCGGGCTGGCTGCGCTCCGAGATGATGCTGGAGGCCTTCGGCGTCCGCGAGGACAATTGGCGCGACGCGACCGCGAAGGTGCCGCATTTCGTCATCTCGGAGACGCCGCGCTTCGTCGGCCGCGCCGTGGCGGCGCTCGCCGCCGACCCGCAGCGGGCGCGCTGGAACGGCCAGTCGCTGTCCAGCGGCGGGCTGGCGCAGGTTTACGGCTTCACCGACCTCGACGGCTCGCGGCCCGATGCGTGGCGCTACATCGTCGAGGTGGAGCATGCCGGCAAGCCGGCCGACGCGACCGGCTATCGGTAAGTAAGGGCTTACAAGGTTCCGGACGGTATCGATCCGCCGCTTACCGGCCGAGCGTCGACAGCGTGATCCCCGTCATCGCCCTGTCGACATGCGTGGCGATGTCGCCGCGCTCGACGCCGATGTCGCGCAGCGCGCGGTCGTCGAGCTTCTCCAGGTCGTTGATCGCGCGTCGGCGCCAAAAGGCGCCGCGCATGAATTCGGCAAGCCGCAGGGCGAGCGAAGGCGTTCGCTCCGCGCATGCCGGCGGAGCGCAGACAGCAGGGGTAATCATGTCCATCGCTTTCAGAATGTTTCCTGCCTACTAAAATAGGGCATTGAAATAAAAAGGAAAAACGAGGAATATTTGCATGGTCTACAAACTTTTCTTGAAGATGGTGGGATCGTGCATATCCCTGGGACACGCGCGCTGAAGGTGCTGCATGCCGCAGGCCGCCACCTCAATTTTTCGCGCGCGGCGGCCGAGCTCGGGCTGACGCCGGCCGCCGTCAGCCATCAGATCAAGGAGATCGAGGATCAGCTCGGCGTCGCGCTGTTCCTGCGCACCAGCCGCACCATCCGCCTGACGCCGGCCGGCGCGGTCTTCCACGAGGCGGCCGGCGAGGCGCTCGACCTGCTCGGCAAGGCGGCGGCGCGGGCGCGAAAACTGTCGCGCGGCGTCACCCAGCTCAAGATCACGATGGACGGCCTGTTCGCATCGAAATGGATGGTGCCCAGGCTCGACCGCTTCCGCGAGAGATGGCCGGACATCGAGCTTCTGTTCGACATCTGCTTCGACCTCAGGGATTTCGGCCGCGACGACGTCGACATGGCCATCCGCTTCGGCGCCGGCCGTTATGCCGGGCTGGCGTCGCACCGGCTGTTCGACAACCTCATCGTCCCGGTGTGCAGCCCGCGCCTGCTCAGGTCGGGGCCGCCGCTGAAGGAGCCGCGCGACCTGCTGCGCCACACGCTGGTCCATATCGAATGGTCGCGCCAGGGCGTCACCTGGCCGAACTGGCGCATGTGGATGGCGGCCGCCGGCATCGACGACTTCGACGACCGCCGCTGCGTGCTCTTCTCCGATTCCGGCAGCGTCATCCAGGCGGCGATCGAGGGCAATGTCGTGGCGCTCTGCGATTTCTCGATGGTGGCCAACGACCTGTCGGCTGGCCGGCTGGTGCGGCCTTTCGATCTCGGCCTGAAGATGGCGCCGGAATTCGCCTATTATCTCGTCTATCCCGTCGAGATGACCGACGAGCCGCGCGTCTCCGCCTTCCGCGCCTGGATGCTCGAAGAGGTACGGCAGACGCCTGCGGAGGGGTTTTCCGGCGGAATCTGAAGCGTGTCGGCAGGGCTCGCACCTTGCCTGGGTACTTCTCGTCCGGCGACGGCTCCTCGCGTCGTTCGATCACGACCGCTCGTGGCCCGCCGCTTGCCACGCCCGTTCCAGATGGCTAGGTCGACGTTAGGGAGGATTGAATCGCATGGCCCGGCTCACCACCATCGGTTTCGACGCCGACGACACGCTCTGGCAGAACGAGCAGTTCTATCAGATGACGGAGAAGCGCTTCCAGGCGCTGCTTGCCGACTACGCGGCGCCGGAGCACCTGTCCGCGCGGCTGCTGGAGGCGGCCAGGCGCAACATCGCCTTCTACGGCTTCGGCATAAAAAGCTTCACCCTGTCGATGATCGAGACCGCGGTCGAGATTACCGAAGGCAAGGCGCCGTCCTCCGTCGTCGGCGAGATTCTTGCGGCCGGCCGCGAGATGCTGGCGCATCCGATTGAGACCCTGCCGCACGCCGCCGAGGCGCTGGAGCGGCTCCGCGGCCGCTATCGTCTTGTGCTCATCACCAAGGGCGACCTGATCGACCAGGAGCGCAAGCTGGCGCAGTCCGGGCTCGGCGATTTCTTCGAGGCGGTCGAGATCGTCAGCGACAAGTCGGTCGGCACCTACGAGCGCATCTTCGCCCGCCACGGCGACGGCCCCCAACACGCCATGATGGTCGGCAACTCGCTGAAGTCGGATGTCGTGCCGGCGCTCAGGGCAGGCAGCTGGGGCGTCTATGTGCCGCACGACCTCACCTGGGCCTTCGAGCACGCCGAGGCTCCTGCCGACCAGCCGCGCTATCGCGAGATCGTCCATCTCGGCGAGCTGGCGGGCCTGATCGAGACCATCGGGTAAGGGGCGCGGGAGCTGGTTTCCGGTCCACGGGACAGCTCGAAAATCGTCCTCACGGGTTCGATGCTCGAAGTGGCGGCAGGGGACAGTTTATTTTCTTTCCGTAGAAAAGCGGTGCCGCTTCAAGGCTGTCGCTGGCGGAAAAAGGCAACTGTCCCCGGCACTTACCCGCTTTCGCCGCAATCCCGGCGGCAGGCAAGAGACGCGTTTCCGCCGATTTCTATCCCCTCCCTCTCGGCCTCCCTTATTCTTGCGGGCAGTTCCTCCCGCGGGAACACCGGTCGCGACGGTGGTTTGGTGGGGAGGGACCGGCGCCTCCGGTGCGGGAAGACGTAGCCCGCGCCCGGGGAGGCCCGTCCGAAGGTTCCTCCTCCGCAACTATGTGCGGGGCGCACTGGACGAGTGCTGCGGCATGGCCAGCCGAGGCGACGCAAGAAGCCGGAGCCGGAGCTATAGCGAAGCGGAACGGGATGGTGCCCGAAATCGCCGGCGGGGCGCGAAGGCCGCGCCATGTTTTTACTAAAGAGGCTCGGCCCAGCGCCCCGCTTCCCGACTTCTCCCTCCGCGGCAGGGAGCGCTCTTTGAAAAGGCCAGGGCCGCAAGGCAGCGTGGCGAGGATGAGGCGCGGCCTTCCCTCCCCCTTGAGGGGAGGGTGGCCGCGAAGCGGCCGGGTGGGGTCGCCGCGGCAGTGCTCGACCGAAGGCATCCTGCAGTCGGCGCGGCGGTTCCGGAAGCGCGTCCGCCGCCTCCCGTTAACTGGCGCCGCTCCTCGAAATCAATGATACGCGAGGCCCCCCACGCCTGGAAGGCGCCTCTCCGTCCCGGGGCTCGCCGAAGGATTACGGGAACAAGTGACCGGCGGGACGACGAGGTTGGCGCCGGCCGTCAGGGCAGCCAACCGCTGGCATTACTCCGGCACGCGATCCCGCCGGCCCTCGGTCGCCGCGACCGCATCCCCCCAGTCGAGCCGCCGGGCGATGCGAAAAGTTTCGCCCTCGCGTTTGGTCACGGTCGTCTCGCCGGCGGAGCCGTCGGCGCGGCAGAGCTTCAGCGTCACCATGCCCTTGGCGGCCCGCGGCGGAGCGATGACGCGGGCGGCCGGCTGGTCTCCCGGCCGGCGCGAGGCGGCGACGAAGATGTATTTCTCGTCTTCCCAAGGCACATCCGCGCCCTTGGCCAGCCGGTGCAGTCGCGAGCGGGCGACGCGCCGCGAGAAATGGCACCAGTCGGGCGGCGCGAGCGGACAGGGGGCAGCGTGCGGGCAGGGAGCGAGCAGATGCGCGCCGGCGGCGATCAGCCGCTCGCGAACGGCAAGGATGCGAGCCCAGCCGGCCGGCGTGCCGGGTTCGACCACAACCAGCACCCCGGCGGTCAGCGCCCACAGCCGGTCGACCAGCGGCGGCAGCGCCTGCGGCGCGAGCTCGTCGAGCACGTAGGACAGCGTGACCAGGTCGGCGGGGCCGAGAGCGGGCAGCGTACGCGTGGCGTCGCCGGCGATCCAGCGGGTCTCGGCGGCGGGCAGGGCAGCGGCGAGCGTCTCGCCGGCGGCGCGCGCGGCCGCGCTCGCCTCGACAAGCTGCGCATCGGCGAGGCCGGGCCAGCGATCGCTCGCCGCCCACAGCACGGTGCCCGGACCGGCGCCGAGATCGAGCAGCGTTTGCGGCGCGAAATCCGGCAGCACCTCCGAGACGGCCTCGAAGCTGGCGCGCACGGCGGCATAGGTCGCCGGCAGCCGCGTCGCCAGATAGGCCTTGATCGCGAGCTCGCCGTCGAGATGCAGCCGCCCGTCGCGCAGTTCGGCGCGGTAGCGGCTGGACAGCAGGCCGGCGGCGCGGCGCAGCTCGGCCAGCGGCGTGTTCTCCAGCAGCCGGTCGACCGTCTGCCGCAGGGTTGGAGGCAGTTCCATGGTCAGGCGGCGCGCGGCGCGAACAGGATGACGGATGCGCCGGCGAGGCAGACGGCTGCCCCCAGCATGTCCCAGCGGTCCGGCCGCATGCCTTCGGCGAGCCAGAGCCAGGCGAGCGACGCGGCGATATAGATGCCGCCATAGGCGGCATAGGCGCGGCTGGCGGCCTCGGCGTCCGTCAGCGCCAGCAGCCAGGCGAAGGCGGCGAGCGAGAGCAGGCCGGGCGCCAGCCAAAGCGGCGACCTGTCCAGCCGCCACCATGCCCAGAAGGCGAAGCAGCCGGCGATCTCTGCAAGCGCCGCCGCGGCGAAGACCAGGTAGTTCATGAAACGGATCCGATGCTGATCGGCGCTATGTTGCAGGTGGCCGGCGCGAACTCAAGGCGCCCGCCGGCAGCCGGGGATGGAGGATCGCCCGCACCTTCCGGAGCATGGCGGCTCTTCCTCGCCGGACGAAGCCGGCGGCAGCCGAAGTGTCTTGCAACCGTAACGCGCCTCCCTTACAATTCAATTGCTTGGAAGTACGTGGGCTCCGTCCGTCCGTTGGGCGCGGGGCAGTTCATCCGGCCCAGGCTCCAGTTCGCAGAAAACTTTTCTGCGGGAGCTTCTGCCGTGCCCATTGCCCCAGGCCACGTTTTCGCTCCCGCAGTTTTTTCCCCAATGCTGCCGTGCGGCGTCCAGCGCCCTCGTGGTGAGCTTTGTCGAACCACGAGGGGCCAGATGCGGCCCCGGGGGTGCCGACCGGCTACTCCCGATCGGAGACCTTGCGGCGGCCGCGCTTCGGCTTTTGCGCCGGTGCATCGATCTCGCGATGCGCCATCTCGCGCATGGCCAGCGCCTTCTCGCATTTGTCCATGTAGCCGCGGGTGACCGGCACCGTGTCGTTCCTGCGGGTGAGCTGGATCTGGAATACCATCATGTCCTGCCAGCGGAACGCCGCTTCCGAGCCGGACAGGTAGAATTCCCACATGCGGCAGAAGCGCTCGTCATAGATCGCCTTGGCCTTGTCGCGGTTGGCCAGGAAGCGCTCGCGCCAGTGCTTCAGCGTGTCGGCATAGTGCAGCCGCAGGATCTCGATGTCTCCGACCATCAGCCCTGACTTCTCGATCGCCGGCAGCACCTCGGACAGCGCCGGAATGTAGCCGCCGGGGAAGATGTGCTTGCGGATGAAGGCGTTGGTGGCGGATGGCGGGCCGAAGCGGCCGATCGAATGCAGCAGCATGACGCCGTCGGGCTTGAGCAGCGTCGCGCATTTGTCGAAGAAGGTGCGGTAGTGGTTGACGCCAACATGCTCGAACATGCCGACCGAGACGATGCGGTCGAAGCGTTCGCTGAGGCTGCGATAGTCGCGGATCTCGAAATGCACATGGCCTTCCAGGCCTTCGGCCCGCACCCGCTCGGTGGAGACCGCGTGCTGCTCGGTCGACAGCGTCACGCCGAGCACGTCGGCCTCGAAATTCTTGGCGATGTAGAGGCCGAGGCCGCCCCAGCCCGAGCCGATGTCGAGCACGGACTGACCCGGTTTCAGCGCAAGCTTGGCGGCGATGTGGCGCTTCTTGGCGAGTTGCGCCTCCTCCAGCGTCATGTCCGGCCGCTCGAAATAGGCGCAGGAATACTGCATGTCCTCGTCGAGGAAGAGCTTGTAGATCTCGCCGGAGAGATCGTAGTGCCGCTGCACGTTGCGCTTCGAGCGAGCCGCGGTGTTGACCTGCTGGAGCCGGCGGAAGGCGACCCGCAGCCCTTCGACGGCGCGCGTCCACGCATCCGTCGCGCCCATCGGACCGATATTGACGTAGACGAGCTTCAGGAAGGACAGCACGTCGCCTTCGAGGAAGTCCAGTTCCTCCTCCATGAAGGCCTCGCCGATCGCCAGCGTCGGGTGCAGCGTGATCGCACGTTCGGCATGCGCCGTCTTGATGTGCAGGTGCACCAGCGGTCCGCTGCCGTCGCCGAAGGTCGAGGTGCCACCGTTCGGGCCGGTGATCTTCAGGTGTCCGATTCGCACGACGCGATCGATGATACGCTTCAAAAGGATGTTCATGGCCGTATGCCCCTGGCAGGAACACGCTTCGTCAGTGAAACTGTCCTATTGTGCGGCAAAAAGTTGCAGCTTGAAAAGTTCCATTTGGCCTAAATTTTGTGAGTGATCATAAGGCCAGATGGCACGCGGTCCGCAAGGACGGGGAACAGGTTTGCCGTTGCCGGTCTTCGAGATCATCGGCGGCCGACCGGCCGCCCGCACGCCGCGACCGATCAGCCTGCGAGATGACCGGCGACAAAGGCGCCGGCCGATGCCGTCGCCGCCCGCCCGGCGGAGAGCCGCGCCGACCACAGATGCCAGGCGTGGATCATGTGCGGCCACACCTCGAGCCGGGTTGCCACATCCGCCGCGCCCAGCCTGCCGGCGATCCGGACCGCGTCGTCGAGCAGCGTTTCCGCCGATCCGACCTGCACCAGGATCGGCGGAAGGCCGGCCAGCTCGGCGCACAGGGGCGATACCAGCGGGTCGCGCGGATCATGCCCGGCGAGATAGTTGTCGGCGAGCTGCACGAGATAGTCCCGGTGGATCAGCGGGTCGATCGCCGCCTTGCCGTCCATGCTGGCGCCGGTCATTTCGAGGTCGACCCAGGGCGACACCAGCCAGGCGCAGGCCGGCAGCGGCCGGCCGCTGTCGCGCAGCCGGACCATCAGCGCCAGCGACAGCCCGCCGCCGGCGCTGTCGCCACCCACGGCGATCCGCGTGGCTGGATAGCCTTGGTTCAGCAGGAACTCGAACGCGGCCGTCGCATCGTCGAGCGCCGCCGGAAACGGGTTTTCGGGAGCCAGCCGGTATCCGAGGGCGAGCGTCCGGACTTTGGCGGCGCGGCCGATCTCGCTCACCATGCCGCGATGGCTGCGGATCGAGCCGGAGCAATAGCCGCCGCCATGGAAGAACAGGAGGACCTTGCCGGCATCGCTGCCCGGTGCAAGCGACCATTCCGCCCGGCAGCCACCGATCTCCACCGTTTCGAAGCCGATATCGGGCGCCACGCCATCCACCGAGGCGACCGCATCCAGCCGTTCCCGGCGCTCTGCCAGGCTATCGGGCCGCGGCAGCGAGGTCAGGAGGGCTCTTACGCCGTCGATCTCCGAACCCGACACGGCTTCCTCCCAGTTTGCGGTTCAGGGCTTCGGGGCTTGTTTGTCTCGCAATTCGCGCCGCAGGATCTTGCCTACCGGGGTCTTCGGCAGTTCGGTGCGGAACTCGATGAATTTCGGCCGCTTGTAGCCGGTCAGATTGTCCTTGCAGAAGGCGCGCACCGCCTCCTCGGAGAGCGCCTGGTCCTTCTTGACGATGAACAGCTTCGGGACCTCGCCGGAATGCTCGTCCGGCACGCCGATGGCGGCGACCTCCAGCACGCCCGGCATGCCGGCAACCACCTCTTCCAGCTCGTTCGGATAGACGTTGAAGCCGGAGACCAGGATCATGTCCTTCTTGCGGTCGACGATCTTGGTGAAGCCTTCCTCGTTCATGAAGCCCATGTCGCCCGACTTGAAGTAGCCGTCGGCGGTCATCACCTTAGCCGTCTCGTCGGGCCGGTTCCAGTAGCCCGCCATCACCTGCGGGCCGCGAATGCAGATCTCGCCCACCTCGCCGACCGGAAGATCGTTGCCATCATCGTCGCGGATGGCGATGTCGGTGGACGGTATGGGCAGGCCGATCGTGCCGGTGAAGGACGCGCCGTTGACCCGGTTCGCGGTGGCGACCGGCGAGGTTTCGGAAAGGCCATAGCCTTCGGTGATCGCGACCTTGGTGACGGCCTGCCAGCGATCCGCCACCGATTTCTGCACCGCCATGCCGCCGGCCAGCGTCAGCACCAGCGACGAGAAGTCGAGCTTGCGGAAATCCTCGTTGTTGAGCAGCGCGTTGAACAGCGTGTTCAGGCCCGGCAGGAAATGGAAGGGCTGCTTCCGCAGCTCCTTGACGAAGCCGGGAATGTCGCGCGGATTGGGGATCAGCAGGTTGAGTGCGCCCTGCTGCATCCCCATCATCGCGTTCACGGTCAGCGCGAAGATGTGGTAGAGCGGCAACGCGCAGACGAATGTCAGGTTTTCCGGCTTTTTACGCACGGTGTAGGCATCGTCCAGCCAGAGACTGAGCTGCTCGACATTGGCGAGAATGTTGCGATGCAGCAGCGTCGCGCCCTTGGCGACGCCGGTCGTGCCGCCGGTGTATTGCAGGAAGGCGACGTCGTCCGGGCCGACCTCCACCGGCGTGAAGCGGGAGTCGGCGCCCGTCTTCAGCGCCGCGTTGAAGGGGATGTGCCCGGGCAGCGACCAGGCCGGCACCATCTTCTTGACCTTGCGCACCACCAGATTGACCAGCACGCCCTTGAGGCCGAGCAGGTCGCCCATGGTGGCGACGACGACGTGCTTGACCGACGTGCGGCCGATCACCGCCTGCAGCGTCGCCGCGAAGTTCTCGAGGATGACGATCGCCTCGGCGCCGGAATCCTTGAGCTGATGCTCGAGCTCGCGCGGTGTGTACAGCGGATTGACGTTCACGATGGTGCAGCCGGTCTGCAGGATGCCCATCATCGCCACGGGATACTGCAGGATGTTGGGCATCATCACCGCGACGCGTGTGCCCTTGGCCAGCCCCTTCGACTGCAGGAAGGCCGCGAAGGCGGCCGCCTTCGCCTCGAGCTCGGAGAAGCGCATCGTCTTGCCCATGCAAACGAATGCCGGACGGTCGGCATGACGGCGGCACGACGCGAGGAAGAACTCGCCGATCGAGTTCGCCGGAAGCGGCCCGATCTCGGCGGGAATGGTTTTCGGGTAGCTCTTCAGCCAGGACCTGGCTGGAACGCCGGTTTCGCGCGCTGCTGTGGCCAACATATCCTCCCCTGCGGGCCGGCGCCTCGCGACTGCGGGCAGCCGGCTTTCTTCATACTTTGTATTGCGCCGGCTTTGCCCCGCGCAAGCCTTTGCCGCTGTTTGTGCCGTTGCCGCAACGGCACGGCGTCGCCGCGGCCGTTGCGGCATCGGCGAGGAAGATCCGTTGCCGGCACAACTATTCCGCGAAATTGCGCGGATTGCTGCTTTCAGGAAATCATATGTCTGCCACGGCTGGCAATTCGAAACAAAAATTTCCCTTCCGGAACGGAAACCGTGCGGGGAGTTCCAAAGCCCCGTATTCTTTGCTTATATGCCGCCTTCGCGAGCCTGCTAGAGGGGCTTGGAATAAGAACAGGGAGAACCCGATGATAAGGAAACTGACGTTCGCGGCCGCGCTGCTGGCGGCGACCGCGCTGGCTGGCGCGGCGAACGCGAAAACCTTCGTCTATTGCTCGGAAGCGTCGCCGGAAGGATTCGACCCCGGGCTCTACACCGGCGGAAACACCTTCGACGCATCCGCCCACCCCGTCTACAACCGCCTGCTCGAGTTCAAGAAGGGCACCACCGAGGTCGAGCCGGGCCTGGCGGAGAGCTACGAGGTCTCCGACGACGGCCTGCAATACACCTTCAAGCTGCGCCAGGGCGTGAAGTTCCAGACCACCGACTTCTTCACGCCGACGCGCGAATTCAATGCCGACGACGTGATCTTCTCCTTCGAGAGGCCGTGGAAGGAGGACAATCCCTGGCACAAATATGTCGAGGGGGCGTCCTGGGAATATTTCGCCGGCATGGGCATGCCCGAGCTGCTCGACAAGATCGAGAAGGTCGACGACCACACCGTCCGCTTCACGCTGAAGCGCAAGGAGGCGCCGTTCCTCGCCAATGTGGCGATGCCCTTCGCCTCGATCCTGTCCAAGGAATATGCCGACAAGCTGCAGGCCGACGGCAAGATGAACCAGATGAACCAGATGCCGCTCGGCACCGGTCCGTTCACCTTCGTCGGCTATCAGCAGGATGCGGTGATCCGCTACAAGGCCAACCCGGACTACTGGGGCGGCAAGCAGCCGATCGACGACCTGGTGTTCGCCATCACCACCGACGCCGCCGTGCGCTACCAGAAGCTGAAGGCCGGCGAGTGCCACCTGATGCCCTATCCGAACGCCGCCGACGTGGCGTCGATGAAGGCCGATCCGAGCCTGAAGATATCGGAGCAGGAAGGCCTGAACGTAGCCTATCTCGCCTATAACGCCACCCAGGCGCCGTTCGACAAGGTCGAGGTGCGCAAGGCGCTGAACATGGCGATCAACAAGCAGGCGATCGTCGACGCCGTGTTCCAGGGCGCCGCCACGCCGGCCAAGAACCCGATCCCACCGACCATGTGGTCGTACAACGACGCGATCGAGGACGACAAATACGATCCGGAAGCGGCCAAGGCCGCCCTGGAAGCTGCTGGCGTCAAGGACCTGTCGATGAAGGTATGGGCGATGCCGGTGGCGCGTCCCTACATGCTCAACGCCCGCCGTGCCGCCGAGCTGATCCAGTCCGATTTCGACAAGATCGGCGTCAAGGTCGAGATCGTCTCCTATGAATGGGCCGAGTATCTCGACAAATCCAAGGCCAAGGACCGCGACGGCGCGGTGATCCTCGGCTGGACCGGCGACAACGGCGATCCGGACAACTTCCTCGACACGCTGCTCGGCTGCGACGCCGTCGGCGGTAACAACCGCGCGCAGTGGTGCAACAAGGAGTTCGACGATCTGGTCACCAAGGCCAAGGAGGCGAGCGACCAGGCCGAGCGCACCAAGCTCTACGAGGAGGCGCAGGTCGTGTTCAAGCGCGAGGCGCCTTGGGCCACCCTCGACCACTCGCTGGCGATCGTGCCGATGCGCAAGGAAGTGCAGGGTTTCGTCCAGAGCCCGCTCGGCGACTTTACCTTCGACGGCGTCGATCTGGCCGAATAGGCCCGACGCAGAGGTTGCGGAAGGGCGTTCGCGACGGCGGACGCCCTTCTGTTATGATCGGCAAACGGTCCCGCAGCGCTCCGGACGTGCGCTGGCCAGCGGATCGCATGCACGGCGCGATGGCCGGCGGGGCCTGCAGCGCGCAGGACATCTGGAGTCCACATGCTTCGGTTTCTTCTCAGACGGCTGGCTGTGCTGATCCCGACCTTCATCGGGGTATCGCTTCTCGCCTTCTTTCCAATTCGATTGCTGGCTGGCGACCCGGTGGCGCTGCTGTCGGGCGAGCGGGTGATGTCGCCAGAACGGCATGCCGAGATATCGCACCAGCTTGGCCTGGATAGGCCCTACGTCGTCCAATATCTGGACTATTTGTGGAGAGTTCTCCATGGGGACTTCGGGGTTTCGATCTCGACGAAAGAGTCGGTCTTCAATCAGTTCCTTCAGCTCTTCCCGGCTACGCTCGAGCTTTCGATCTGCGCGATCATCGTGGCCGTCGTGCTCGGCATCCCGGCCGGCATCCTGGCCGCGATCAAGCGCGGCTCCTTCTTCGATCAGAGCGTCATGGGCGCTGCATTGGTCGGCTATTCCATGCCAATCTTCTGGTGGGGACTGCTGCTGATCATCCTGTTCTCCGGCATCCTGCAATGGACGCCGGTGTCGGGGCGCATCTCGCTGATGTTCTTCTTTCCGCAGGTGACCGGCTTCATGCTGATCGACTCGCTGCTGTCGGGCCAGGAAGGCGCCTTCAGGTCGGCCGTCAGCCACCTGATCCTGCCGACGATCGTGCTGGCCACCATCCCGCTCGCCGTCATCGCCCGCCAGACGCGCTCGGCCATGCTCGAGGTGCTCGGAGAGGATTATGTGCGCACCGCCCGCGCCAAGGGCCTGTCGCCCTTCCGGGTCGTCGGCATGCATGCGTTGCGCAACGCCATGATCCCGGTGATCACCACAATCGGCCTCCAGGTCGGCGTGCTGATGGCAGGCGCCATTCTCACCGAGACGATCTTCTCCTGGCCGGGCATTGGCAAATGGATGGTCGATTCGGTGTTCCGCCGCGACTATCCGGTGATCCAAAGCGGACTGCTCATCATCGCCAGCATCATCATGCTGGTGAACCTTGCCGTCGATCTGCTCTACGGCCTGATCAACCCACGCATCCGGCACTGAGGAGGGCGTCATGGTTCAGACGACCGTAATCGAACCCGTATCGCTCGATCCATCCCGCAGGCGCCGGCTGGCCGAGTTCTGGTATTATTTCTCGGAGAACCGCGGCGCCGTCATCGGCTTGTGGGTTTTCGTCGTCCTGGTGTTGCTGGCGTTGCTGGCGCCGCTGATCGCCCCGCATGCACCCAATGCGCAATACCGCGACGCGGTGCTGTTGCCGCCCGTCTGGCAGGATGGCGGCAGAACGGCCTTTCTATTGGGCACCGACGCCGTCGGCCGCGACATCCTTTCGCGCCTGCTCTATGGCGCGCAGTTCTCGCTGTTCATCGGCGTGGTGGTGACCACGCTGGCGCTGGTCGGCGGCATCGTCATCGGCGTCTTCGCCGGCTATGTCGGCGGCTGGCTCGACACCGTGATCATGCGCGTTATGGACATCATCCTGGCCTTCCCGTCGCTGCTGCTCGCGCTGGTGCTAGTGGCAGTGCTCGGCCCCGGCCTCACCAACGCGATGATCGCCATCGCCCTGGTGCTGCAGCCGCATTTCGTGCGGCTGACGCGCGCCGCGGTGATGGCCGAGAAGAGCAGGGAATACGTGATCGCCGCGCGCGTCGCCGGCGCCGGGCCTATGCGGCTGATGTTCAAGACCATCCTGCCCAACTGCATGGCTCCGCTGATCGTGCAGGCGACGCTGTCTTTTTCCAACGCCATCCTCGACGCCGCGGCGCTCGGCTTCCTCGGCATGGGCGCGCAGCCGCCGACGCCGGAATGGGGCACGATGCTGGCGGAAGCGCGCGAGTTCATCCTGCGCGCGTGGTGGGTGGTGACCTTGCCGGGCCTGGCGATCCTGATCACGGTGCTCGCCATCAACCTGATGGGCGACGGCCTGCGCGACGCGCTCGACCCGAAGCTGAAGCGGAGCTGAGCGATGCCCCTTCTCGAAATCCAAAATCTCATCGTCGAATTCCAGACGGCGTCCGGCCCGTTCCGCGCCGTCGACGGCGTGTCGCTGTCGGTCGACCAGCGCGAGGTGCTGGCGATCGTCGGCGAGTCCGGATCGGGCAAGTCGGTGTCGATGCTGGCGGTGATGGGGCTTCTGCCGTGGTCGGCAAAAGTGAGCGCCGACCGGATGACGTTCGCGGGCCGCGACCTGCTGTCGCTGTCCGTCGCCGACCGCCGCAGGATGGTGGGCAAGGACATGGCGATGATCTTCCAGGAGCCGATGGCCAGCCTCAATCCGTGCTTCACCGTCGGCTTCCAGATCGAGGAGGTGCTGAAGGTGCATCTCGGCCTCGATCGCAAGGCGCGGCGGGCGCGCGCCATCGAACTCCTGAAGCTGGTCGGCATCCCGCAGCCGGAAGACCGGCTCGGCCATTTCCCGCACCAGATGTCGGGCGGTCAGTGCCAGCGTGTGATGATCGCCATCGCGCTCGCCTGCAATCCCAAGCTGTTGATCGCCGACGAGCCGACGACGGCGCTCGACGTCACCATCCAGAAGCAGATCCTCGACCTCCTGATGCGGCTGCAAGCCGAGCACGGCATGGCGCTGATCATGATCACCCACAATATGGGCGTGGTCGCTGAGACGGCCGATCGCGTCATCGTCCAGTACAAGGGCAGGAAGATGGAGGAAGCGGACGTGCTGTCGCTGTTCGAGAACCCGAAGAGCGACTACACCCGGGCGCTGCTGTCGGCACTGCCGGAGAATGCCACCGGCGATCGGCTGCCGACGATCTCCGATTTCATGACCGATGGCGGCTTCCGCGGAGCAGCGCAATGACCGGTCCGATCCTCGAGGGCAAGAACATCGTCCGCGACTACCACATCCGCGGCGGCATGTTCGGCGCGGCGCGCACCATCCATGCGGTCAAGGGCGTCAGCTTCAAGGTCGACAAGGGCAGGACGCTGGCGATCGTCGGCGAGAGCGGTTGCGGCAAGTCGACTCTTGCCCGCATCATCACCCTGATCGATGCGGCGACCGCGGGCGAGCTGTTCATCGAAGGCAGGAAGGTCGATATTTCCAAGGGTGGTCTGACGCCGGAAATACGCCGCAAAGTGCAGATCGTCTTCCAGAACCCGTATGGCTCGCTCAATCCGCGGCAGAAGATCGGCGACGTGCTCGGCGAGCCGCTGCTGATCAACACGACGCGGACCGCCGAGGACCGCCGCGAGCTCGCCATGGCGATGCTGAAGAAGGTCGGGCTCGGCCATGAGCATTACAACCGGTATCCGCACATGTTCTCCGGCGGTCAGCGCCAGCGCATCGCCATCGCCCGGGCGCTGATGCTCAATCCCAGCCTGCTGGTGCTGGACGAGCCGGTGTCGGCGCTCGACCTGTCGGTGCAGGCCCAGGTGCTCAACCTGCTCGCCGACCTGCAGGACGAGTTCGGGCTGACCTATGTCTTCATCAGCCACGATTTGTCGGTGGTCCGCTACATCGCCGACGACGTGATGGTGATGTATTTCGGCGAGGCGGTGGAGTACGGCAGCCGCGACGCCGTGTTCTCCGACCCGCAGCACAGCTACACTAGGACGCTGTTCGCCGCGACCCCGCGCGCCGACGTCGACAGCATCCGCGCTCGCCTCGCTCGAAAAAACGCGGCCTGAAACGCAGGGTATGCTTTCGCGACGCGGGCTGCGGCCGCGTCGCGGTTCCATGAAGCGCCGGAGGCCGGAACCGCCGGCTACCTATGCGTCGACACGCGAACGAGCCGCCGTCTGCAGGCGTTCAGTCAGCCGCCTGCGCCTTCCAGATAGGTGATGATGGCAGCTCGCTGCTCGGCGTTGGGAATGCCCACGGTCATCGTCGTGCCCGGGACCGTCTGGCGGGGCGCGGCGAGAAAGGTATCGAGCGTCTGGCTGTCCCAGACGATGCCGGACTCCTGCATCGCCGGCGAATAACGGGCCCCCTCGACGCTGCCGGCCGTCCGGCCGACGACACCGGACAGATGCGGGCCGGCGCGGTTCTGGCTTGCGTCCATGGTGTGGCAGGCGCCGCAGCGCTGGCGGAACAGCCGCTCGCCATCGGCCTGCTGCGCGAAAGCGACGGTCGGCAGCAGCAATCCGACGGCAATCAGCAGCCCGGTGAAGGCCGGGCGCGCATGGCTGAGGCCTTCGGCCAGAGATGGCAGGGACGACGCCGTCCGCACGGCGGCGCGGGCAGGCGAGAGAGAGTGTGCACGGTTCATGGGATCACCTCTGTAGTCCGTGGGAGGATTCGCGTTCGCGGCAGCGAGCGGTTCGCCCGCGTCCCGAGCGCGGGTGGGGAGGCCGGATGGGAAATGGCGGAGGCTCTGTTCTCTGTTCGGCCAGGAGATGGAATCTTCGGACGCGGAACAATATCGCCGCGCCCGATCGGAAGGAGACTGTCAGATTGGCAGGGTCCTCAGGCCGGCCGGCTCCGGCATCTCGGGCGCGGGCGCCGGCGCGACTTGTTTCGTCATGTCGATCCGCGGCAGCCGGATGATGGCGCGCAGACCTTTCGTCCGGTTCTCCAGCAGGATGTCGCCGCCGTGATGGCGGGCGATGGCCCGCGCGATCGACAGGCCGAGCCCGACGCCGCCGGTCTCGCGGTTGCGCGATTGTTCCAGCCGGAAGAACGGAGCGAACACCTGTTCCATATCGGCGGTCGGGATGCCCGGCCCGCCGTCCTCCACCACGATGTCCAGACTGTCAGGCTTCCGGACCACGCTCACGGTCGCGTGCTCGCCATAGCGCACGGCATTTTCGACGAGGTTGCGTATCGCCCGGCGCAGCGAGTCCGGCCGGCAGCGGTAGAGCACCTTGGGGCCTTCGCTGACGGTGACGTTGTGGCCGAGTTCGGCGAGATCGTCGCACAGGCTGCCGACCAGCGCCGAAAGATCGACGGTCCGCGTCGCCTCGACCGCGGCGTCCTCGCGCGCATAGGAAAGCGCCGCCTCGGTCATCGTCTGGATTTCCTCGATGGTCTTCAGCATCTTCTCCTGAAGCTCGTGATCCTGGACGAATTCGGCGCGCAGCCTGAGCGAGGTGAGCGGCGTGCGCAGATCGTGGCTGATCGCCGCCAGCATGCGCGTGCGGTCCTCGACGAAACGTTGCAGGCGCTCCTGCATGCGGTTGAACGCCTCGGCCGTCAGGCGGATGTCGTCCGGCCCGGATTCAGGCAGGCGCGGCACCGCCTCGCCGCGGCCGAACAGCTCGGCCGCATTGGCGAGCCGCCGCAGCGGCCGGGCGATCGCCTGCGCGCCGAAGATGGCGATGGCCGACAGGATGAGCGCCGTCAGTCCGAGCGACATCGCCGATTGCGACGTCCAGAACGCGTTCGGTATCGCCTTGGCGTAGGCGGCATTCAGCCAGGTGCCGTCGTCCAGGCGGACGGAAAGGCCCATGCCGTTCGGCGCGGCGTTCATGTAGAGGAATTTCGCCGGCCGCGTGAAAGGGCCGACGCCGTTGGTCGACACGTCCAGCATGCGCGGCGACACCGACGGATCGGCGCTATCGACGCCCGTCGAGGCCTGCCCGTTCAGGGCAGCCGCGTATCTGCCGGCGACGCCTGGCAGCGGCTTGGACAATTGAGCGAAAGCCTCCTTCTGCCAGGCGAGCGGATCGCTCGGCCCGTCGCGGGAGGTCCAGAAGCGCGTATAGACCGTGCCGCTCACGTCGAGGATGTCGGGCCGCAGGGACGGAGGAGTCGTGTCGAGCAGCAGGGCGAGCGACGAGGTACGGCTGACGAACTCGCCCTTCGCCGCAGAGTGCAGGGCCTGGCCGCGCTCGTCCCAGGAGATCAGGAAGGTGATCGCCTGCGACAGCGCCAGGGCGAACAGCACCAGCGTGAGGAAGCGGGCCGCGAGGCTTCGTCTCCACAGCAGCATCATGCCTGGGCCACCTCTGCCGTGAAGCAGTAGCCGCCGCCCCAATGCGTCTTGATCAGCATCGGGTTCCTCGGATCCGCCTCGATCTTCTTGCGCAGCCGGCTCACCTGGTTGTCGATGGCGCGGTCGAACCCGTCGGCGGTGCGGCCGACCGTCAGGTCGAGCAGCTGGTCGCGGCTGAGCACGATGCCGACATGCTCGATGAAGGCGGTTAGCAAGCGGAACTCGGCCGTGCTCAGCGCCACCGCGACGCCGTCGAGGCCGACCAGCTCGCGGCGGCCGACATTCAGCGTCCAGCGGTCGAAGCGCAACGCGCTCGACTTCAGCCGGCCGCGCTGCGGCGGCAGGCTGTTGACGCGTCGCAGCACCGCCTTGATGCGCGCCAAGAGCTCGCGCGGGTTGAAGGGTTTGGTCAGGTAGTCGTCGGCGCCGATCTCCAGGCCGACGATGCGGTCGACCTCCTCGGCCATGGCGGTGAGGAAGATGATCGGCACGTCGACGGTGCCGCGCACATGCCGGCAGGCGGCGAGCCCGTCCTCGCCCGGCATCATGATGTCGAGCACGATGAGATCCGGCAGGCTGCGCTCGAGCAGCCGCTTCAGCGCCGTCGTGCTGTCGGCGACGCTGACGCGATAACCCTGCTGGGTGAGGTATTTCCCAACGAGGTCGCGGATATCCCTGTGGTCGTCGACGACCGCGATGTGCTGCGTCGCTTCCATGCAATGCTCCAGGGCCTGCCAATAATCGGCAAGCATCGACGATATTCAGTCCGCCTCTACACGGATGTTCACCTTCCGCACCATGGCGGCAATCTCCGGCGACTTCAACAAAACGTGAGAAGTGTAACGAAATGTAACAGGCGCATCTGCCTGCGACAGCTTGCGATGAACTGCCGGTCGCCGGGACAAGGTTCTGCGACAGCTCCCGCCTAGCTTGGCCCCGTCGCTAGCCGGGATTCCCGTCCGGCCGCCTGAGTGCGCCGCAAACGAGTCGTGATTCCCAAGCCAGCTTTTGACCGAAAGGAACGCAAATGGCCAGACTGACCATCAACGGCACCCCACGGGAGGTCGAAGTCGATCCGGACACGCCGCTGCTTTGGGTGATCCGCGAGCAGGTTGGGCTTACCGGAACGAAATATGGCTGCGGCGTGGCGGCCTGCGGCGCCTGCACGATCCACATCGACGGTGTCGCGACGCGCTCCTGCGTGCTTCCGGTAAGCGCGGTGGAGGCGGACCAGCAGATCACCACGATCGAGGGGCTTTCGCCCGACAGCTCGCATCCGGTGCAGCAGGCCTGGCTGGCGCTCGACGTGCCGCAATGCGGCTACTGCCAGGCCGGCATGATCATGGCGGTGGCGGGTCTGCTCCAGCAGAACCCTAGCCCCACCGACGAGGACATCAACGCCGAGATCACCAACATCTGCCGCTGCGGCACCTACAACCGGGTGCGCGCCGCCATCAAGCTTGCCGCCAATGGCGGTGAAGCCACCACCCAGGGCGGCTGAGGAGAACGGTCATGAACGCGATAATCTCCATCTCGCGCCGCAGCTTCATCGTCGGCGTCGCCTCGACGGCCGGCGGCCTGTCTCTCGGCTTCAACGTACCTTTTCTCGAGCCCGCGCATGCGCAAGGCGCCGAGACCGTGCCGGAGATCAACGCCTGGGTGGTGATCAGGCCGGACGACACGGTGGTGATCCGCATCGCCCGCTCCGAGATGGGGCAGGGAACGCTGACCGGCTTGGCGCAGCTCGTCGCCGAGGAACTGAACTGCGACTGGTCGAAGGTCACGACCGAATATCCGTCTCCGGCCGAGAATCTGGCGCGCGACCGCGTCTGGGGCAATTTCTCGACCGGCGGCAGCCGCGGCATCCGCGAATCGCACGAATACGTTCGCCTGGGTGGAGCGACCGCGCGTGAGATGCTCATCGCCGCGGCCGCTGCCGAGTGGGGTGTGCCGGCAAGCGAATGCGTGGCGAGCATGGGCATGGTCACGCATGCGGCGTCCGACCGGGCTGCTTCCTATGGGCAGTTGGCGGCGGCGGCCGCGCGGATCACGCCGCCCGCCAACGTTCCGCTCAAGGATCCCAAGGACTGGACCATCGCCGGCAAGCCGCTGCCCCGGCTCGATACCGCCGACAAGCTCAACGGCTCCCAGGTCTACGGCATCGACCTCAAGCTGCCCGGCATGCTCAACGCGGTGATCCGCGCCTGCCCCTATTTCGGCGGCAAGGTCGCGGGATTCGACGCCGCCGCGGTCGCCAGCATGCCGGGTGTCCGCAACGTGGTGCAGGTCGACGAGACGGCCGTCGCCGTGGTCGCGGACACCTGGTGGCAGGCCAAGACGGCGCTCGATGCGCTTCCGGTCACCTGGGACGAAGGCCCCAACCGCGACGTGACCAGCGCCTCCATCGCGGCGATGCTCGCGGAAGGGCTCGACGCCACGGACGCCTTCATCGGAGCCGAGGCGGGCGATGTCCGCGCGGTTCTGGCTTCGGCAACCCGCACGGTGACCGCGACCTACGCCTTCCCCTACCAGAACCACGCCACCATGGAGCCGATGAACGCCACGGCGCTCTACACGCCGGAGCGCTGCGAGGTGTGGGTGCCGACCCAGAACGGCGAGGCAAGCCTGGCGGCGGCCGCCGAGGCAGCCGGCCTGCCGGTGCAGCAATGCGAGGTGCACAAGATTCATCTCGGCGGCGGTTTCGGCCGGCGCGGCAATTTCCAGGATTATGTGCGCCAGGCCGTCGGCATCGCTAGGCAGATGCCGGGAACGCCGGTGAAACTCATCTGGTCGCGCGAGGAGGACATGCTGCACGGCGCCTATCATCCGACCACGCAGTGCAAGCTGACCGGCGCGCTCGACGCCGACGGCAATCTCACCGCGCTGCACATGCGCATTTCCGGCCAGTCGATCCTGGCGGCGGTGCGGCCGGAAGGAATGCAGGGCGGCATGGATCCGGTCGTCTTCCAGGGTCTCGTGCTCACCGGCGCGGAAGGCACGCTGGCCTACGGGGTCGATAATCTGCTGATCGACCACGCCATGCGCAACCCGCCAATTCCGCCGGGCTTCTGGCGCGGCGTCAACCTCAACCAGAACGCCGTCTACGTGGAGTGCTTCATGGACGAACTCGCTCATGAGGCAGGGCAAGACCCGCTCGCCTTCCGCCGCAAGCTGATGGCCAACCATCCGAAGCACCTTGCCGTGCTCGAGGCGGTGGCGGAGCGGATCGGCTGGGATACCCCGCCTGCGGCCGGCATCCATCGCGGCCTTGCGCAGATCATGGGTTTCGGCAGCTATGTCGCGGCGGCGGCGGAAGTATCCGTCACCGACGGACAGTTGAAGATCCACCGCATCGTCGCCGCCACCGATCCCGGCCATATGGTCAACCCCGCGCAGATCGAGCGGCAGGTCGAAGGCTCCTTCGTCTACGGCCTCTCAGCCTGCCTTTACGGCGAATGCACCGTCAATGGCGGCCGCATGGAGCAGGAGAATTTCGACAGCTACGAGGTGGTGCGCATGGCCGACATGCCGGCGGTGGAGACCATCATCATGCCGTCCGGCGGTTTCTGGGGCGGTGTCGGCGAGCCGACCATCGCGGTCGCCGCGCCCGCCGTCCTCAACGCCATCTTCGCGGCCACAGGCAAACGCATCCGCACGCTGCCGCTGAAGAACCATGACCTGGCATGACAGGATGAAGGACGGACGCGGGCGATTGCTCGCGCCTGTCCTGTTTGCCGCGCTGACGGTGGGCGCGCCGGCCCGGGCCGATGCACCGGTGCAGGTCGCCGCGCCGCCGGGTGCTGCCGCCTGCAGCGGCTGCCACGGGCCGGCGGCGCTCGGCTCGGCCATCCCGTCTCTGGAAAATCATGCGGCGGCCGATATCGCCGTGCAGATGCAGGCCTTCCGCAACGGCGAGCGTCCGGCGACGGTGATGGGCCGTATCGCCCGGGGATTTACCGAGGAAGAGACGCGCGCCATCGCCGAATGGCTCGCCCGACCGGAGGCGGAGCGCCATGCCCAGCCGTAGAGTTCTGCTCGGCGGCGCGGCGGCAAGTATCGCCGCGACCATGCTTGCCGCACCGCATGTCAATGCGCAGGCGCGCCCACGTGTCGTGGTGATCGGCGGCGGTTTTGCCGGCGCGAGCTGCGCCCGCGCGCTCGCCCTGCTGAATGGTGATATCGCGGTCACGCTGGTCGAGCCGGAGACGAGCTACATCGCATGTCCGTTCAGCAATGCCGTGCTGGCGGGGTTGCGCGGCATGGAGGCGCAGACCTTCGGCTATGACGGCTTCGACGGCATCGCGCTGATCCACAAGCGGGCGGCAGCCGTCGATACCGAGCGCCGCCGCGTCCGGCTGGATGACGGCACAGACATCGACTACGCCCGGCTGGTGCTGGCGCCCGGCATCGACCTCAACTTCGAGGCGCTGCCGGGTTATGACGCAGCGGCCGCCGAGATCATGCCGCATGCCTGGAAGGCGGGGCCGCAGACGCTGCTGCTGCGCGATCAGTTGGCGGCGATGCCGGACGGCGGGACGGTCGTCATTTCGGCCCCCGCCAATCCCTTCCGCTGCCCGCCCGGCCCCTACGAGCGGGCGAGCCTGGTCGCGCACTACCTCAAGACCGCCAAGCCGCGGTCGAAACTGATCATCCTCGACGCCAAGGACACCTTCTCGAAGCGGAGTCTGTTCGAGGCGGCGTGGCGCGAACTCTATCCCGGCCTGATCGAATGGGTGCCGCTGTCGGCCGGCGGCCGGGTGACGGAAGTCGATCCGGCGACGAAAACGCTGGTGACAGAGTTCGGCAGCCATAAGGCCGACGTCGCCAACGTCATCCCGTCGCAGCGGGCGGGGGCGATCGCGCAGGCCGCCGGCGTGGCCGACCGGACGGGCTGGTGCCCGATCGATCCGGTCACCTTCGAGTCGCGCCTCCAGCCGGGCATCCACGTCGTCGGAGACGCTGCAATCGGCGGAGCGATGCCTAAATCCGCATTCAGCGCCAACGCCCAGGCGAAAGCCTGCGCGGCGGCGGTCGCAGCCCTGCTCCGCGAGCAGGAGCCGGCGCAGCCGAAACTCATCAACACCTGCTACAGCCTGGTGGCGCCCGACTACGGCATTTCGATCGCCGGCATCTACCAGCCGCGTGACGGGTTGCTGGCGGAAGTCGAGGGTGCGGGCGGCGTCAGCCCGCTCGATGCGGCCACGGACGTCCGCGAACTCGAGGCAGTCTATGCCGAGGACTGGTTCCGGACGATCACCAGCGAAGTGTTCGGATGAAAGGGATGGCCGGTCTTGTGATGGCAATGGCGCTTGTCGCATGGGCCGCTCGCAGCGACGAGGTTACCGCGTGTGTCTTTACCCCCGCCCCTAACCCCTCCCCACAAGCGGGAGGGGGACTTGGTTGCACCTCCGCTGAAGGCCCATCGTCAACCGTTTTGCGCGACATGGCGGTCGCAGAGTCTCCCTCTCCTTCGAGGGGAGGGGTTAGGGGTGGGGGTCCGAAACGCGGAAGCTCTCCCGCCAGCGAGAAGGCGGGAGCCTACATCGTGACCGGCGACGCGATCCTTCAACCGCTCACCGGTGGGACGGGCGATCCGGAGCGCGGGGCGGTGCTGATGTCGGACCGGCACCGCAGCCTGTGCACGCTCTGCCACGCCGGCCCGTTCCCCGATCCGCATCTGCACGGCAATTTGGCGCCCGGCCTTGCAGGCGTTGGCGCGCGGCTCTCCGAAGGCCAGATCCGGCTGCGCGTCGTCGACATGCGGCGGCTGATGCCGGACACGATCATGCCGTCCTATTACCGGGTCGTGGATGAGGAGGATCGGCGCATCGCCGCCGGTTGGCGCGGCAAGCCGATCCTGTCGGGCGCCGACATCGAGGACATAGTCGCCTATCTGGCGACGCTGAAAGGGTAGGAATGGACGACCCGCGTCGAAATCAAGGTCCCTCGTTCCCCATCGGAAGGCGGCAGGTGCTGGCAGCCGGACTTGCCGGGCTGGTCGTCGTCAGTCTGCCGCGCCGGGTGCTGGCCCGGCCAAGCCTGGAGGAGGCGATAAACACCTTCACCGGCGGCGCCGAGGTGCTGGATGGGCGCGTCCGGCTGGAGCTGCCGCCTTTGGTCGAGAACGGCAATGCCGTCGGCATCACGATTGCCGCTGAAAGCCCGATGACGGCGGCCGACCATGTGCGCCGCATCGGGGTCTTCAACGAGAAGAATCCGGAGGCGAATGTCGTCGTCTTCCAACTCGGGCCGCGCTGCGGCCGCGCGGAGGTGTCGACGCGCATCCGGCTTGCAACCTCGCAGGTGGTCGTCGCCGTCGCCGAGATGAGCGACGGCAGCTTCTGGTCGAGCCGCGCGAGCGCCATCGTTACGCTGGCCGCCTGTATCGAGGACCTTTCGTGATGGCGCGGGCGCTGATCAACGTGCCGAAGACGGCCAGGCGCGGCGAGATCGTCGAGATTCGGGCGATGGTCGCGCATCCGATGGAGACCGGCTACCGCATGGGTCCGAACGGCGTGAACATGCCGCGCGACATCATCCGCCGCTTCGTCTGCGCCTATGACGGCGAGGAGGTGTTTGCCGCCGAGTTGTTCCCGGCGATGTCGGCCAATCCCTTCATCGCCTTCACGCTCCTCGCCACGACGAGCGGCACCATCAGCTTCGCCTGGACCGATGACGCTGGCGAGACGCAGACAGCGTCGGCTGATATCACGGTGAACTGATGCGCGCCCTCTGGGGCCTTGCCGGCATCGCCGCCGCTTTGGCCTGCGGCATGGTCGCCGCCGCCGGCATAGAGGAGGGCGAAAGACGCTCCGGTTTCGACTTCATGACGCCCGACACGCAGTCCCTGCAGGCAGACGACACGAGCAATCCCGGCATGCTGTGGGTGCTGCAGGGCGAGCAGCTCTGGCGGCAGCCGGAGGGCCGGGCGAACGTCGCCTGCGCCGGCTGCCACGGCGATGCGGCCCAGTCGATGCGCGGTGTCGCCGCCCGCCATCCGGCCTTCGACGAGGCTACGGGGCGGCCGATCGACCTTGCCGGGCGCGTCAATTCCTGCCGCGCTTCACGCCAGCAGGCCGAGCCGCTGGCGCCGGAATCGGACGAACTGCTGGCGCTCACCACCTATGTCGCGCACCAGTCGCGCGGCATGCCGGTGACGCCGGCGGCCGACCCGCGGCTCGCGCCGTTCCGCGACAACGGCCGGCGCCTGTTCCAGAGCCGCATCGGCCAGCTCGACCTCTCCTGCGCCACCTGCCATGACGCCAATTGGGGCAAGCGGCTGGGCGGCGGCGTTATCCCGCAGGCGCATCCGAACGGCTATCCCCTCTATCGCCTGGAGTGGCAGACGGTCGGCTCGCTGCAGCGGCGCCTGCGCAATTGCATGATCGGGGTGAGGGCCGAGCCCTTCGCCTTCGGCGCACCCGAGTCCATCGACCTGGAGCTCTACCTGATGGAGCGCTCGCGCGGCCTGCCGGTCGAGACGCCGGCGGTGCGGCCGTGATGGTGTCCGGGGCCAGCCAAAGTGAGGTGGAGCACATCGGCGCCGGGCGTCATCGTCGCCAGCGGGTTCAGGTGCCTGTCAGGCGAAAGGCCCGGTGAGACCGTGCTTCCGCAGCAGCGTCGCGAGCCTGTTCAGCGCCTCCGCCACGGCCTCGCCTTCCGCGCGAATCTGATCTTGCAGCTCCTGTTTCGAGCCGCCGGAGGCGCGCTCGAAGAACGAAGCGATCTTGGCGCTCGACGAGGCCAGCGCCTCGGCCTCCGCCTGGTTGCCTGCGAGCGCCAGCAGCGTCGAAGACCTGATGCCGCCGATCCCGTCGGGAACCCTGGCGCCCATGTCGGTATAGCCGCGGGGCAAGGTCCCCTTGAGGTTGAAGACCTGCCGGTCGACGATGGCGCCGAAAATCTGGTCGACGGCCTGGCGTGCGCCGGCGACGCGCGACGGGTGGTCGGTGTCGGCCGCGGCATGCGGCAACAGTTCCAATCTGTCGCCATGCTCGTCGAGCAGCGCGAGATAGGGCAGCATCGGGCCGGAAAGCGCTCCCGTCGTTGGATCCTTGAACAGGTCGGCGTCGATCGCCGCATGGCCGACCCTGCCGGTATCGAGCGCGCGCCGAAGTGCCGCGACATCGACCAACTCGCCACGGTCGTAGTTGATCACCACGGCGCCTGGGTTGAGGGAGGCGAACACGTCGTCGCCGATCAGGCCGGCGTTCGCATGACGCTGCTTTTCCGCATCGAACGCGCCGAGACCGACATGGACGGACAGCGCGTCCGCGCCGCGCGCCGCCTCGAGGAGGTCCGCCGCATAGTCGAAACCTTCGAGCTCGATCCATTTCCTGCGGTGCGGTCGCGCATGGATGGCCACGCGCATGCCGAATGCCTGTCCGAGCTTGGCGAGCTCCCGGCCGATATTGCCGTAGCCGATCACGGCGAGCTTCTGACCTTCGAGCTTGGCCGTCGGGTAGTCGCGCAACTGCTTTCCCGTGTCGAAATCGCCCCCGGCGACGAGCCTGTGCATGTCGTCGACGGGAAGATCCGGCCGGACCTTCAGCAGCGCCTTTATCGCCATCTGGGCGGTGGCGCGGCTGTTGATGCCGGGCGTGTTCATCAGCGGCGCCTCGCCGCCATTGCCGCTGCCGCCGCCCCACGAGCCCGAGCCCATATTGCCGGTCCCGGCACCGATGCGCACGCCGCCGAGCCGGAACTTCGCTTCGGCCGGAATGAAGGTCGCCGCCGCGATGACGGCGTCGTATCGCCCGTCGCCGGCCGCGGCCAGCAGTTCGTCGCGGGTGCTGAGATCGGGCTGGTAGAAGAAGTGCAGCCGGCCGCCTTCGAGCGGCCCGGCCCGCTCGATGCCCGTTTCGTGGAACATCCCGCCGCGGGCCTTGATATAGGCCTTGGTCTCGCTGAAATCCGGCATGCCCCGCGCATCGAAGCGGAGGCCGACGAGATCGCAGATCAGGATATTGGCTGAAACCATGGTGGGAAAACTGTCCATTTCCGGCGGAAATCCATGTGAATAGAGATCGAAATCTCGCGATCCATCCCGATATCCGCCGGACTTGCGTCTAAAAACGACCGGCTTTGAACGGCGTCAAGTCGATCAGCGTCTTTTGTCCCGCCGCCATCTCGGCTACCACCCTGCCGGTGACGGAGCCGGCGATCAGCCCCTGGTGGCCATGCCCGAACGCATAGATGACGTTCGGCGCATGACGCGCCCGGTCGATGACCGGGATGCTGTCCGGGGTTCCCGGGCGGTGGCCCATCCAGCGCTTGATCTCGCCCTCGATCGGCTTGCGGAACATCGGCCGCGCCTGTCTCAGCAGCGCGTCGGCGCGGAAGAAGTTCGGCGGCATTTTTAGCCCTGAAAACTCGACATTGCCGGCGATCCGCAATCCTTCCTCCATCGGCGACGCGACGAATTTGCGGTCGGCGGAAATCGTCTGGATGCGCAGGCCCGTCTCCGCGCCGCCGATCATGACGTGGTAGCCGCGCTCCGTCTCGAAGGGGATGCGGTCGCCGAGCTGGCGGGCAAGCTCAGCCGACCACGCGCCCGCGGCGAGGACGACCTGGTCTACGGGCCGGCGTTCGCCGCCTTCGAGAAGGACCGCGCTGGCGCCGTTCGGCCCCGTCTCGAAACCCTGCACGCGGGCTCGGATGAAGCGCGCGCCCTGGCGGGCCGCGTGTTCGGCAAGCCTGGCGACCAGCCGTCCCGGATTGGGGCACTGGCCCTGCTCGGGCAGGTAGACGGCGCTCTTGAAGATCGGGGCAAGTGCCGGCTCGAGCTGGCGGATCTCGTCGGCGTCGAGGATCTCGACGCGCACCCCATGGTTTCGCCGCAGGCTGAGGCCGTAGGCGCCCTTGGCGGGTCCGTCCTCGCTTTCATAGACGAAGAGCTGGCCGCGCTTCTGCAGAAGCTCCTCGCAGCCCGCCTCCTTCATCAGTGGCTCGTAGCAATCGAAGGTGTAGCGGTGCAGCGACCGCATCGCCGCCGCAATCTCCTCGACCCGGGATTTGCGGCTGGCGGCAAGGAAGCGCAGCAGCCAGGGCAGGGCGTGTGGCAGGTAGGCCAGCCGCACGTAGAGCGGGCCCTCGGGGTCCATCAGCCATTTCGGAACGTTCTTCAGCACGCCCGGCATGGAATTGGGGATGCAGGAGCCGGGACAGATGCCGCCGGCATTGCCGTAGGAGCACTGATCTTCCGAGCCGGGCAGGGCGGGGTCGATGACCTCGACCTCGAAACCCTGCTTCAGAAGATAGTTCGCGCTGCAAACGCCGACGATGCCCGCCCCGATGACGGTCACCTTCGTGCCCTGCGCGCCCCGGCTGCCCTGACCCATAGCGATGAACCCGAGAGGCGCGTTACGGCGTCAAGTCGCTGACGGCGCCGGCGCGGAACGCCGGCAGCGAGCGCGACACGACCTGCTGCAGCATGCGGAAGTCGGAGAGGTAGGCCATGAAGCGATAGCCCATCCGCCGCATGTCGACGCCATAGGCGACCGATCCGCAGTGGATGCCGGGGATGACGCCGGCTTCCTTGCACTTGGCGGCGATGTATTCGATCGCCTCGTAGACGGCAGGATAGCGGGGGTCGAAGCCGGGAGCCTCGCCCATGGTCACGGCCAGGTCCGACGGGCCGACGAAGATCGCATCGAGATGCGGCGTCCTGAGGATGTCCTCGAGGTTCTTCACCGCCTGCTCGCTTTCGATCATGGCCATGGTCACGACCGTGTCGTTGGCGTGCTGGAAATAGTCCGAGCCGGCGTAGAGCGAAGCGCGCAGCGGGCCGACAGAGCGGCCGCCCCGCGGGAAGTAGCGGCAGGCCTTGACGAAGGCTTCGGCTTCCGCCGCCGTGTTGACCATCGGGCAGATGACGCCGTAGGCGCCGGCATCGAGCACCTTGCCGATGATCGCCGGGTCGTTCCACGGCACGCGCACGAAGGGCGCGGTGTCGGTCGTGGAGATCGCCTGCAGCATCGGCACCATGTCGGTGTAGTCCGAGGCGCCGTGCTGGAGGTCGACGGTCAGCGCGTCCCATCCCTGCTGCGCCATCAGTTCGGCGGAGATCGACGAGGGAATGCCGAGCCAGCCGGTGACGACCTCGCCTCCGGCGGCCCAGATGTCCTTAACCTTGTTCCTGCGCATGATCAGGCTTCCTTTCAATGTGAAGAATCGAGGATCAGATCGGCGGCCTTCTCGGCCATCGCGATCGTGGTGATGTTGGTGTTAGCGGCAACGATGGTCGGCATGATCGAGGCGTCGACCACGCGCAGCCCCTCGACGCCCCGCACGCGGCAGCGGTCGTCGAGAACGGCGAGAGGATCATCCTCGGGGCCCATCTTGCAGGTGCCGGAGACATGCCAGCCCGACCACACGGACTGCTTGACCCATTCGACGATGAGCTCTTCGTCCTGCATCATCTTGTGCATGCGGTCGGTCGTGCCGAACTTTCGCTTCAGGAGCTCCTCGCGGAAGAAGGGCAGGTAGTCGAACGCATAGGCCGCACTTGCCGTCTTGATCCAGTTGGATGCCTTGCGGACGCTGAGCGCGCGCGCCTCGTCGCTGTAGCCGGCGAGGAACCAGGTGTTGACGTGGCGCTGCACGTCCGGGGCCGTCATGATCCGGTAGATGCGCTTGAACCCGTCGACCAGGCGCATCAGGTCGCGCCCGTCGGAGGCGAGGTTCAGGTCGACGATCGGCTCCTCGTTCTGGTCACGGGACTTCAGCGTCACCGTTCCGCGCGAGTAGGATTTGTTGACGCAGACGTTCAACGCCCCCATCGCCTTGCCGAGGGGATGCCAGCCGGCGCGGTTGACCGGCATCAGCAGCATGTCGCCGGTGTGGCAGTCGGCATGGTTCGACGAATAGCGCACGCCGAGGAAGATGTGCCGCCGCTGGCCCGGGCGCAGCCGCGCCGACTTCCTGAAGTGCGCGCCGACGGCGATGTGCGGATGGTCGGTGAGGTTCTCGCCAACGCCGGGCAGGTCCGCCACGACGTCGATGCCGAGGCGGGCGAGCTGCCCGGCCGGGCCGATGCCGGCGCGCATCAGGATCGCCGGCGAGTGCAGGGCGCCGGCCGAAACGATGACCTCGCGCGCCGAATAGGTTTTGGTGTCGCCGCCGATGGTGACGCGCACGCCGGTCGCCCGTTTGCCCTCTATGATCAGGTTTTCAACGAAGGCGTTGGCGAAGATATGCAGGTTCTTGCGGGCGCGCGCTTCCTTATGGAGATAACCGACGGCCGTCGAGACGCGGCGCTCGTTCTCGTTGGAAAGCGGCAGCGGGAAAGAGCCGTCCTCGAAGCTGGCGTTGTAGTCGGGCCGGTACGGGTATTCCTTCTCCGTCTCCTTGAGCACGGATTTGGTGAACCCTCCCCAATCCTCCGGGAAGACGCGGCGGATCGGGATGTTGCCGTTCCTGTTGTGCAGCTCGCCGTCGAAGTCGAGATCGCGCTCGAGCTTCTTCAGATAGGGCAGCATGCCTTCCCAGCCCCAGCCCTTCAGTCCGAGGCCTTCCCACTCGTCGTAGTCGTGGGGAAGTCCGCGCACGGCGAACTGTCCGTTGATGCTGGAGCCGCCGCCCATGACCTTGGCCTGCTCCAGCTTGGCGGTCTTCGGCGGCTGCGAGTTCAGCCTGGGGGAGCGGTTGTACACCCTGAGCTGCGTCCAATGGTATCTGGGGTCGAAATAGGAGAGGCCGGGATAGCTGTCAGCGATGACGTCCGGGACGTCGTCGGGCGGCGTATCCGGTCCCGCCTCGAAGAGCGCGACCTGCTTGGCGCCGTTCTCCGACAGCCGGCTGGCGAGCACGGCCCCCGCCGATCCGCCGCCCACGATGATGTAGTCGAATTGCATGACGCGGGCTCGTTTCAGGCGTAGTTGACCCAGACTGCTTTCTGTCGGGTGAATTCCTCGAAGCCGGCACGGCCCATGTCCTTGCCGAAGCCCGAGCCCTTGAAGCCGCCCGCCGTGTAGGTGAATTCCGGGCTGCGGCCGTGCTGGTTGACCCAGACCATGCCCGCCTCGATTCCGTCGGCGGCCTTGAGCGCCTTCTTCAAGTCGGAGGTATGGATGCTGGCCGAGAGGCCGTAGGTCGGATGCGCGGCGAGCGCGATGCCTTCCTCGAGATCGGCGAATGTCCGCACGGTAGCGACCGGCCCGAAGAATTCCTCCCGGAAGCCGATATTGTCGTCCGCCACGTCCCTGAGCAGCGTCGGCGCGTAGAAATTGCCTTCGTTGCGGCTTTCCAGCGGCGCGCCGCCGGTGACGATCGAACCGCCCTCGGCGACCGTCTGGCGCACCATGGCATCGATGCGGTCGAGCTGCCTGCGGCTGATGATCGGCGCGAAGGTCGTCGTCTCGTCCCAGGTCGGCCCGGCCTTTATCTGCCTGACCTTGCCGACGATGCGCTCGACGAGCTCGTCGGCGATCTTCTCGTCCACGATGATGCGCGAGCCGGCCGTGCAGACCTGTCCGGCATTGGCCATGAAGGCGGTGGAAACACGCCCGGCGACCACGTCGAGGTCGCCCGCATCGGCCAGCACCAGCTGTGGGCTCTTGCCGCCGAGCTCCAGCGCGACCGGCTTGATGCCCGACTGCGCGGCGAGCGCCATGATGGCGGCGCCGGTCTGCGTCGAGCCGGTGAAGGAGATCATCATCACGTCCGGATGGCGAACGATCGCCGCGCCCGTCGTGTGGCCGTAGCCGTTGACGACGTTGAACAGGCCGGCGGGCACCCCGGCCTTGGCCGCCAGCTCGGCGAGGGCGAGCAGGCTGTGCGGCGTCAGCTCCGATGTCTTCATGATCACGGCGTTGCCGGCGGCGAGCGCGCCCGCGAACTTCCATGCCGCGGTGATCATCGGGAAGTTCCACGGGACGATCGCGCCGACGATGCCGTACGGCTCCCGCTTCACATAGCTCAGCGTGCCGCCTTCCGTGGCGGTCACGATGCCTTCCAGCTTGTCGCAATATTCCGCGAAGTAGCGCACGACGCCGGCGGTGCGGATCGCGTCGCCGGTGATCGTTCCCGAGACGAGACGGCTGGAGCCCATGGCTTCGAGCTGGCCGAGATAGACGTTGTTCTCCTCGATGAGCTGCGCGAAGCGCATCAGCACTTTGGCGCGCTCGCGCGGCGCCACCTTCGCCCAGTTGCTGGTCTTGAGCGCCGCTCTGGCCGCGGCGGCCGCCATTTCGACGGCTTCCTCGCCGCCGTCGCCGACGGTGCCCATCGGCTGCTGGTCGGAAGGGCGAAGAACCTCGATGCCGGCGCCGGGAAGCTCCACGGAGCGCCCGCCGATATGGTGTCCTTTCGGAACGCTGATGCTGTTCGGATCGAAACTCAGGGTCATGGTGTCTTCCTTTTTGGGCTGCCAGGCAGCCATTGTCTCGACGGCCGGCGCACGGACCTCGTGCCGGTCGCTATCGGCGGAAGTCTCGTTCGCTGCCGGCAGGGCAGTGGATCACGCGGTTTCGGCGTGCTTTGCCTCCAGGAACGGGCGCAGCATGTCGGCGGACTCGTGGAAGCGCCCGACGAAACTCTTCAGCCGCTCGTGCCGGGGATGAAGCAGGATCTCCTGCGGCGGCCCCTGCTCGGCGACGAGTCCCTCGTCGAGGAAGACCACCCGGTCGGCGATCTCGAAGGCAAAGCCCAGTTCGTGGGTGACGATCACCATCGTCATGCCGCTCCTGGCGAGCTCCACCATCGCCTTCATCACCTCGCCCACCAGTTCGGGGTCGAGCGCGGAGGTCGGCTCGTCGAAGAGCATCACCTTCGGCTGCATCGCCATGGCGCGGGCGATCGCCACGCGCTGCTGCTGGCCGCCGGAGAGCTGGCGCGGGTATTTTTCCGCGTGCTGCTCCAGCCCCATCATCCTGAGCAGATCCATAGCCTTGCGGCGGACCGGGTCGGCCGCTTCCTTCTTCACGGTGACCGGACCTTCCATGATGTTCTGGAGGGCGGTCATGTGCGGAAACAGGTTGAACTGCTGGAAGACCATGCCGGTTTTCGAGCGGATGCGGTTGACTTCCTGCTTGGAGATGGTCCGGGCACCGCCGCCGGCCTGCTGCTGGAAGATCACGTCGTCGTCGATGACGATGCTGCCGCTGGTCGGTGTGTTGAGCAGGTTGATGCAGCGCAGCAGCGATGTCTTGCCCGAGCCGCTGGCGCCGATCAGCACCACCACTTCGCCCTCCTGCACGGTGAGGTCGATCCCGCGAAGGACGCTGCGATTGCCGAAATCGAGGCAGATGCGCTCAAGGCGGAGCACCTCCTTGCCCGGCGTGGCCGCCCTCTCGGCGGCTGAATTTGGTTCGTGCGTCATTTCGTGGCCGCTCCGCTCTTTTCGAGTTTGCGGGACAGGAAGGTCAGCGGCACCAGAATGATCAGGAAGATCACGCCGACGGCCGTGTAGACCTCCATCGGGCGGTAGGTGAAGCTGGAGATGTAGCTCGCCTGATAAAGCAGGTCCGGCACGGTGATCATCGACAGCAGGGTCGTGTTCTTCATCTGGATGATCGACTGGCCGGCGAGCGGCGGGATCATCTTCCTGAACGCCTGAGGCAGGATGATGCGGCGCATGCGCTGCCCGTAGGACATGCCGATCGCCGTCGCGGCGTCGGTCTGGCCGGGATCGACCGACTGGACGCCGGCGCGCAGGATCTCCGCGTAGAACGAGCCGACGTAGCAGCTCAGGCCGATGAAGCCGGCCCAGAACTTGGTGACGTTGACGCCGGCGAAGATCGGGAAGGCGTAGTAGACCCAGAGCAGCGTCACCAGCAGCGGGATGTTGCGGAAGAACTCCACGTAGATCTGGCCGAGCAGGACCAGCGGACGGAACGTGCTGAGCTGGATGAGGCCGATCACGAGGCCGATGGCGAGGCCGGCGAGGATGGTGATCGCCGTGAAGTAGAGCGTCATCAGCAGGCCGTCCCAGAGGAGGCCGATATTGTTCGTGATGACCGAGAAATCGAACATTGTCTTTCCCCACGTTCGGCTGGGTCGCGGCCCTGCCAGGGACCCCGGTCGCCGGCTCGTGCCGGCGACCGGGTGCGATCAAGGCTTCGGGATCAGAAGCTGAAGCCTTCCGGGAGGATCGACATGTCGATGCCGCGCGCTTCCCACGACTGCATCAGCTTGCCCTGCGCCTGGCCGAGCGAGCGCTGCTGCAGGACCCAGTTGGTCAGGAAGTTGATGTAGCCGGCGTTGCCGGGCTTGCGGGCGACGGCGAGCGTTGCCGGATTGCGCAGCAGCGGCTCCGGCAGCGAGACCTCGCCGATGTTCTTCTCGGTGATCTGCAGGGCGTCGAAGACAGACAGGACGACACCGTCGGCGCGGTTCGACTGCAACTCCATGAGCGCCAGGCCGCGATCCTCGACCGGCGTGATGTTCGCCTTGGGCAGCAGGGCCTGGGCGACGACCTGCATGGTCGAGCCCTTCTGGACGACGACGGTCTTGGACGGATCGTTGAGCTCGGCCCAGGTCTTGACCGGCTTGCCGACCGGCGTCAGCACGGCCCAGGCGTCGGTGAACAGCGCTTCCCACAGATAGTCGACCACGAGGCCGCGCTTGGGGTTCGGATTGACGCCGATGGCGATGTCGATCTTGTTCGACTGGAAGTCGGCGGCGAGGTTGCCCCAGGTCGTCTCGACCGGCTGGATCTTCACGCCGAGCTCGGTCGCGATCTCCGAAAGGAACTCGACGTAGAAGCCGCTCCACTGGCCGGTGGCCGGGTCCTTGATGTAGCCCGGCTCCTCGCCGGTCATGACCGGGATCTTGAGCACGCCCGAGGAGCGGATCTGGTCGAGCACGGCGGACGGATTGTCGTCGGCGACGGCCGCGGCCGGAGCGGCCAGAAGCGACAGCGCTACGGCGGCCGCGGCGAAAATCTTGGTCAGGCTGAACGATATCATTGGTGCGCCCCTTCTTTTGTTCAGAGTGCTAGCGGCTGAGGAATCCCCCCGACAGCGGATCGCCGCTCTCGAAGAAGATCGTTTGCGCCGAGGTGATGAAGGCGGAGCCTTTGATCTCGACGATTGCGGCATCCCGCTCCCCGACCTTGACCATTTCGGACAGGCGGGCTTCGAACGGGATGCCGAATATGTTGCGGGCGCGATAGACGTCGCCGGGCTTGAGGACGCCGGTGTGCAGGAGGTGCGCCATGCGCGCCGCCGTGCCGGTTCCGCAGGGCGAGCGATCGAACTTGTTGGACTCCAGCACCAGAAGATGCGTGGCGCTGTCGGGCGCGTCGGCGGCGTGGAACAGGACGCTGGGCGCCGCCGCGCCGGCGAAGAGCGGGTTGCCGGCGACGGCCTCCTTGATGGCGCTCTTGATCGCCGCGCCGGCCAGCATCAGCTTAGACGCCTGGTCGGGGACAAGTTCCAGCCCGAGCCCGGCGGCGTCGACCATGGCGTACCACATGCCGCCATAGACGATGTCGGTGGTCACGCGGCCGACGCCGGGGACGTCGAGGGCAAGCCCTTCCAGGCCGACATGGCCCGGCACGTTGCGGATGGTGACGGCGTCGAGCGTGCCGTCCTCGCCCCAGACGAGACCGACGGTGACGATGCCGGCCGGCGTCTCCAGCGTAAAGCTGTCGCCGGTCGAGGGGCTGATCTCGCCGGTGAAGGCGAGCGTCTTGGCAAGGCCGATCGTGCCGTGCCCGCACATGTCCAGATAGACGTAGGACGAGATGAAGAATGCGCCGTAGTCGGCGAGTTCGGAAGGGACGGGCACCAGCCCGACCATGGCCGCATGGCCGCGCGGCTCGTGCAGCAGGGCCGGGCGCAAATGGTCGAAGCGGGTGCGGAAGTCGTCGCGGCGCTCCCGCACGGTCCTGCCGTTCAGCCTCGGAATGCCGCTGAAGACGACGCGTGTCGGATGACCGGCCGTATGGCTGTCGACGACGGAGAATGACGCACTCAGGGATACCATGAAAACTCAGCTTCCGAAGGAGTTCCGCACTTCGTCGCGCATGCTCTGCCAGATCTCGCGGATCAGCTTCTCGGTGACCGCCTGCGCGGCGGCGCCGTCGCTCTCCAGGATCGCATCGAAGATGCGCGTCGTGTCCTCGAGCGACAGCTTGATCATGTCGGGATTGCGCTGATAGGCGTGGAAGCGGTAGCGCAGGGCCTGCTTTTCGAGCCCGCGCAGCAGCCGCGACAGGGTCCGGTTGTCGGCCAGGTCGTAGATCATGAAGGAGCCGCGGACGTCGGCGGCAAAGAACCGGCGCACATCGCCGCTGGCCTGCGTTTCCGCCAGCTCGGCCTGCACGCCGCGCAATTCCTGCTTGCGCTCGATCTCGGTGGATTCGGCCGCCTGCCGCGCCACCAGCCCTTCGAGGGCGATGCGGCAGGTGTAGACCTCGTCGAAATCGCGCTGCGACATCGGCGCCACCCAGATGCCGCGCCGCGGCTCGCGGATGACGAGGCCGTCGCGCTCCAGCAGGCGCAGCGCTTCGCGAACGGGCGAGCGGCTCACCCCGTAGCGCTCGGCGACGTCCTCTTCGGTCAAGCGCTCCTCGGACTTCAGGCGACCCATGACGATCTCCTCCTCGAGCATCTCGGCAAGGCTCTCGGGGATGGCCACGGTCAGACGTGATGGACGTTGCAAAAGCATGTCGACACCATACTGTATACAATGTACAGGTCAAGCGGCGTCGCCGAGATTGTGTAAAGCTGGCGTTCCGGGCAGCCAGGAGCCGATCTCGCGTGATATGCGGCTGGCTTTGGCGCGAAGCCGAACGGAAGGAAAAAGCGATATGTACCTCGAGAAACTTGAACTCCTGATCGACGGCGTCTGGCGCCCGGGAAGCACCGGAGCGGGCGAAGACCTGATCAATCCGGCGACCGCCCAGACGATCGCCCGCCTGCCGCACGCCTCGGCAGCCGACCTCGACGAGGCGCTCGCGGCATCGGCCAGGGGTTTCAAGGTGTGGAAGGCGATGACCGCGATCCAGCGCTTCGCCGTGATGAACAAGGCGGCCGACCTGATCGAGGCACGCAAGGCCGAGATCGCCCGCACGCTGACGATGGAGAACGGCAAGCCGCTGGCCGAGGCCCTTGGCGAGGTGCAGTTCTCCGCCGACGTGACTCGCTGGTACGCCGAGGAAGGCAAGCGCGCCTACGGCCGCATCGTGCCGGCCCGTCTGCCTGGCGTGCGCCAGATGGTGTTCAAGGAGCCCGTCGGACCGGTTGCCGGCTTCGCCGCATGGAACTTTCCCGCCAGCAACGTCATCCGCAAGATCGCCGGCGCGCTCGGCGCCGGGTGCTCCATCATCATCAAGCCGGCGGAAGAGACGCCCGGCACCGCAGTCGCCTTCGGCCGCTGCTTCCAGGATGCGGGCCTTCCGGCCGGCGTGCTCAACATCGTCTTCGGCATTCCCGCCGAGGTCTCGTCGCACCTCCTGTCCTCGCCGATCCCGCGCAAGGTGTCGCTGACCGGCTCGACCGCCGTCGGCAAGCTCCTGCAGAAGCAGGCGGCCGACACGCTGAAGCGCTGCACCATGGAACTGGGCGGCCATTCGCCGGTGATCGTCCATGCCGACGCGAATCTCGAAAAGACGCTGGACACGGTCGTCGCCTTCAAGTTCCGCAATGCCGGTCAGGTCTGCACCTCGCCGACCCGCTTCTACGTGCATGAGTCGCTTTACGAGCCCTTCATCGACGGCTTCGCCACCCGCACCCGCAGGATACGCATCGGCAACGGCCTCGACGAGGGCACGCAGATGGGGCCCATGATCGCGCCGCGCCGCCTCGACGTGATGGACTCCTTCGTGGCCGACGCCAGGGCCAAGGGCGCGGAAATCGTCACCGGCGGAGAGCGCATCGGCAACCAGGGCTATTTCTATGCGCCGACCCTGATGAAGAACGTGCCGGACGACGCCCTCATCATGTCGGAAGAGCCGTTCGGGCCGCTTGCGCCGACGACGACGTTCTCGACCTTCGACGAGGTCATCGAGCGCGCCAACAGCCTGCCCTTCGGTCTTGCCTCCTTCGTCTTCACGCAAAACGGCACGCTTGCGCAGAAGACCGAAATGGCTCTCGAAGCCGGCATGGTCGGTGTAAACCACATGATGGTGTCGACGGCGGAGACGCCTTTCGGCGGCATCAACGAATCCGGCTACGGCTCTGAATCGGGCATCGAAGGCCTGGAGGCATACCTGCGCACGAAGTTCGTCACCGAGATCTGACCAGAAACTTGCGCCGCGGCCCGCCTACCGCCGCGGCGCATTCCGGGCATTCCCGCCGGTACCCCGGCTTCCACGAGCGCGCCAAAAACGCAGTCTGAAGCAAGGCGGCAGACCAATTCGCGATCACATTTTCGCGATCAGGCGCGGCACGGTTGCGGCACTGGAGCGCGATTCCGGCAGGTCCGACTTGCCGTAAAATCGTTTACCTTGTTCTATAGGTTTTTCGGGCGGCAATTGACCTTTGGTCAGGTTGCTGCCATTGCGTGTCGAAGCGTGTCCGCGGGCAATCTGGGGTAGCATGCGATGGTACGTCGGGTCTTTGAGGCAAGGTCCGTTCGTTCGGATGAGCCGGCATTGCACAATCGTGATCACCGGCTGGCGCTTTCCCGTTCATTGATTCGGTTGCAGCGTAGTCTGATCGGGATCGGCGCGGTTGCCGCGCTGCTCTCCCTAGGCATGACGTCGGCCTACGCCAATGCCTGCGCCGACCTGCTCGCCCGCGCCGCGCGCGGCGGTGCAAGCGCGCAAAGCGTGGCGCTGTCCAAGCAGCTCTCCGCGATCCAGGCCCTCGAGCGCAAGCGTCAGTGCTCGTCCAGGGGTACCGGCGGCCTCTTCAACCCCTGCGCCGATCTCGCCAACCGCAAGGCCGACGTGCAGCGCCAGCTGGCCCGGTCGCAGGGCGGCAACCAGGCGGCGCTGCGCGCGCGCATCGCCGCTCTCGGTTGCGGCAAGCCGCAGCAGCGCAAGGAACGCCGCGAGGTGGTGGAAGCTTCCGTCAAGCGCGCGGCGCCGGCCCGTTCCGGTCCATCCATCGATACGGGCGTGATGCTGTTCTGCGTGCGCGTGGAGGATGGCTATTTCTTCCCGGTCCCCGGGTCGCAGTTCATCGATTCCAGGGACTACAAGCAGGCCGTCGACCAGTGCAGCTACATCTGCCGCGGCAGCCAGACCTCGGTCTACCGGCTCGACGACCCGGAACTGGAGACAGAGGAGATGATCTCGGTCGACACCGGCAGGCCGTACAAGGAATTGCCGACCGCGTTCGCCTATCGCAACAGGACGGGCTTCGAAGCCTGCGATTTCCAGGGCTATCATCGCCGCGTCAACGAGGCGCGCGCCAGAACGGTGACGCCGTTCAACATGAAGAACGCCGTCATCCCGCTGCCGAGGGAGCGTCCCGACGAGCCCGTGCCGCTGATGGCGCTGACGGGCGATAACCAGGCGCCGGTGGTCGACTTGCCGGCTGACCGCAAGGTCCGGGTCGTTGGCCCCAATTTCTTCCCGAACTGATCCCTGTCGGTCGGCCTCCGAATCCTCTTGAGTTGACCCAGCGTCAGGAGCGGCGCGCGAGGTTGCGTGGCGCGTCCTGGCACGGTCCCGGCACGTCCCGATGCAACGGGTCGTGCTCCGGACAACAAGGATGGGAGGAAGAAAGATGCCTGGTGTGACCGAAAGCCTGCTGCGGACCTATGCCGACTCCGACGGGCTGGCGCTGGCCGGACTGGTGCGCAAGGGCGAGGTGTCGCCGGGCGAACTCGTCGAGGCCGCCGTGGCGACCATCGAGAAGCTCAATCCGGAGCTGAACGCGGTCGTCCACAAGCTCTACGACATCGGCCGCATGGCCGCCGTCGCCGTCGATCGCGAGGCACCGTTTGCCGGCGTCCCATATCTGCTGAAGGAACTCGCCACCTCCTGGAAGGGAACTCCCAACACCAACTCGTCCGTCTACCTCAAGGATGTCGTCGCCGATTTCGACGCCGAGGTGGTGACCCGCATCAAGAAGGCCGGGTTCCTGCTGGTCGGCAAGTCGAACGCGCCGGAAAACGGCTGGTCGATCTCGACCGAGCCGAAGCTCTACGGCGCCACCGTCAATCCCTGGCGCGCCGACGTGACGGCTGGCGGGTCGAGCGGCGGCTCCTCGGCGGCGGTCGCCGCGCGCATGGTGCCGGTGGCAGAATCGAGCGACGCCGCCGGCTCGATCCGCGTGCCCGCCTCCTGCTGCGGCGTGCTCGGCCTGAAGCCGTCGCGCGGCCGCGTCACCATGGCCCCCTTCGGCGACGTCTGGCACGGCTGCGCCTATTTCCTGGCCAACACCCGTACGGTTCGCGACACCGCCGCCTATCTCGACGCGGTCGCCGGCGCGCTGCCGGGCGATCCGTATCAGCCGCCGGTGCCGGAAAAGTCATGGCTGGAGCTGTCGCGGCGTTCGCCCCGCAAGCTGCGTGTCGGCTTTACCGTGACGCCGCCGCACGGCCGGCCGATCGATCCCGAGGTCCGGCGGGCCGTTCTCGACACCGCCAGGCTGCTGGAGCAGATGGGCCATGACGTCGAGGAGCACGACATGAGCCTCGACGCCGACAGGATCTGGCGCACCTACACGAACATGAGCTGCGTGCAGACTGCGGCGGTCTTCGACTGGCTCGAGGGCGCTCTCGGCCGCCCGGTGACCAGGAACGACGTCGAGCCGATCACCTGGGCGATCATCGAACGCGGCCGCGCCGCCAGTGGTATCAGCCACATCTCCGACGTCGAGGCGGTGCGCCAGGCCAGCCGCGCCATCGCGACGGATCTGGATGGCTACGACATCTATCTCACACCGACGCTGACGCAACTGCCGCGGCCGGTCGGCTTCTACGACATGTCGATGACCGATCTCGACGCCTACAACGATCTCTGGACGGATTCGGTGTTCATGTTCCCGTTCGACATATCGGGGCAACCGGCCATGTCGATCCCGCTCGCCATGTCCGAAAGCGGCGTGCCGATCGGCGTGCAGGCCGTCGGCCGCTACGGCGACGAGGCGACGGTGCTGGCGCTTGCCGCAGTGCTGGAGCAGGAGATGCCGTGGAAGGACCGCCGGCCGAAAGTGTCGGCCTGAGTTCAAGGGGAGGGCACCCGAGCGGTAGCGACGAGGAAGGACATCGCCGCCCCGCTCGGCGATAAACCGCGGTGTCAGAGCTGCGCCTCGACGGCGGCCTTGTCTATGATCGACCAGACTTCAACGATCTTTCCGTCCCGGAACTCATAAAAGACGTTCTCGCCGAAGGATACTCTCTTCCCATTGACCTCGAGGCCGAGGAACGAGCCTTTCGGCGAACAGTCGAATGCCAGCCGGCTCGCTACATAGGGCGGGTCGGACATCAGCAGCCGGATGTCGAACCGTAGATCCGGGATGTCGCGAAAATCCCGCTCCAGCATCTCGCGATATCCCGACAGGCCGATCCGCCGGCCGTTGTAGCGCACGTCCTCGTCGACGAAACGTCCGAGATCCGGCCAGTCCTGCCGGTTCAGGCAGGTTATGTAGCCTCGGTAGAGGCCGGAGAGATCGGCTTTCGTCATGGTGCGGCTCCGATGGCTGAAGACTGTTTGGAGGACCAGCCATTTCTCCAGCCGAGAATAGCCCACCGGAAAAGGCAATGCTCCTTTTGTGCGGCCTTTTCCCAAGCTCGACGTGACGCCGACAGTCAGACGAGCAACGCCATGGTGCCTTCATCGGGCGCGTTGACAGGCGTGAAAAATTTTGCAACCTTTGCAAAAAATATCAGTCCGCAGCAGAAAAACCTGGACGATGTCAGGGACGGGAAACGGCCTCCTTCGCGACGACGAAAGCAGCATGGCGACGCGTGCCGCCTGGCTGCATTATGCTGGCGGCCTGACCCAGTCCGAAGTCGCCAAGCGTCTCGGCCTGACCAGCCTGAAGGCGCATCGCCTGATCACCAAGGCCAACCAGGACGGGCTGGTGAAGGTCTATATCGACGGCGACGTTTCGGAATGCGTGGCGCTGGAGACCGAACTCTGCTCCCGCTACAGCCTCGACTATTGCGAAGTGGTGCCGGAGTTCGACGACGAGGATCTGCCGCTGAAGGCGCTGGGCGTCGCCGGCGCCCAGTATCTGAAGCGCGAGATCGAGCGCGGCGACCGGATCATGATCGGCGTCGGCCATGGCCGCACGCTGGCCGCCTGCGTGGAGTATCTGCCGCGGACCGCTGCGCCGACGGCGCGTTTCGTCTCGCTGCTCGGCGGGCTGACGCGCAAATTCTCGGCCAATCCGCACGACGTGATCCATCGGCTGGCCGAACGCACCGGCGCCGAGGCCTATGTCGTTCCCGTGCCGATGTTCGCCAACACGGTCGAGGACCGCCAGGTTCTGCTCGGCCAGAAGGGCGTGGCCGAGGTGTTCGACCTGGCCCGGACCTCCGACCTGCTGCTCGCCGGCATAGGCACGACCGAGCGGCAGGCGTCGCTGGTGGCGACCGGCATGGTCGAGCGGCCGGAAATGGAGGAGGTGAAGCGCGGCGGCGGCGTGGGCGAGCTGCTCGGCCATTTCTTCGATGCCGACGGCGCGCCGTTCGAGGCGCCGCTGTCGAGCCGGGTGATGGCGCTCGGCCGCGAGGATTTGAGGAACCGCCGGATCGTCGCCGTGGCCGGCGGCAAGGTGAAGATCCGGGCCGTCCGTTCGGTGCTGGAGAGCCGCTATCTGCGCGGCCTCATCACCGACGAGCGGACGGCGCGGTCGCTCGTGGAGGCTAAGCCGGTCGGGTAGCCGGCAAACATTGGCAACGGAACTACCCTGTGGAGGAGAATGGAAGATGTATGAGAGAGAGAAAGACCTCGTTGACGCGTTCATTCGCGGGCAGGTGGATCGTCGCGGCCTGATCAAGGGCCTCGGTGCGCTCGGCCTGACGGCCGCCATGGGCGGCACGCTGCTCGCCATGGCGCAGAGCCGCGCCATGGCCGCCGACTTCGACTGGCAGGCGCACAAGGGCAAGTCGCTCAAGCTCTTGCTCAACAAGCATCCCTATGCCGACGCCATGATCGCCAACCTGCAGGCCTTCAAGGACCTGACGGGGATGGAGGTCACCTATGACGTGTTCCCGGAAGACGTCTATTTCGACAAGGTGACGGCGGCGCTGTCGTCGGGCTCGTCGGAATACGATGCCTTCATGACCGGCGCCTACATGACCTGGACCTACGGCCCGGCCGGCTGGACCGAAGATCTCAACCAGTGGATCAAGGATCCGGCCAAGACCAGCCCGACCTATGCCTGGGACGACGTGCTCGAGGGCGTGCGCAAGTCCTGCGCCTGGAACGGCCAGCCCGGCGGCACGCTCGGATCCGACGATGCCAAGCAGTGGTGCATTCCGTGGGGCTTCGAGCAGAACAACATCACCTATAACAAGGAGATGTTCGACAAGGTCGGCGTGCAGCCGCCGAAGGACCTCGACGACCTCGTCGCGGTGGCGGCCAAGCTGACCAAGGACGTCGGCAACAACGTCTACGGCGTCGGCGTGCGCGGCTCGCGCTCCTGGGCGACGATCCATCCGGGCTTCCTCTCGGCCTACGCCAATTTCGGCCAGAAGGACCTCAACGTCACCGACGGCAAGCTGTCGGCAGCCATGAACACGGCCGAATCGAAGGCCTTCCACGCCAAGTGGGTCGAGATGATCCAGAACAGCGGCCCGAAGGACTGGTCGACCTACACCTGGTATCAGGTCGGCACCGACCTCGGCGCCGGCGCCTCGGCGATGATCTTCGACGCCGACATCCTCGGCTATTTCCAGAACGGCGGCACCAAGGAAGCCGGCAAGCTCGCCTTCCACGGCTTCAAGGCCAACCCGGCGGCCGAGGCGCCGACGCCGAACATCTGGATCTGGTCGCTGGCCATGTCGTCCTTCGCCAAGGACAAGGACGCCACCTGGTACTTCCTGCAGTGGGCCTCGAGCGTTGAGCACGCCATCTTCGGCGCCACCAAGCACGATTTCGTCAACCCGGTCCGCAACGCGGTCTGGAAGGACGAGATGTTCGTGGAGAAGCTGAAGAAGTACCCCGGCTATTTCGAGATGTTCACGGCCTCGGCTCCGGGCGCCTCGATCAAGTTCACGGCGCAGCCGCTGTTCTTCGACCTCACCACCGAATGGGCGGCGACGCTGCAGAAGATGGTGGCCAAGCAGGTGCCGGTGGACGAGGGTCTCGACCAGCTCGCGCAGAGCATCGACGGGCAGCTCAAGGACGCCGGCCTGGGTTGATCCGGGTCTCGGACCGGCCGCGGTGCGGCCGGTCCGGACGCCATCGATCCAATGTCATGTACCAGCGGCGCATTGCGCAGCTGACCGCCCGGCCGGCCGCCGCTCCCTGTCGGGCCGGCCGGGCGCCTCTTCAAATCCGGAGCCGTGAATGACCGCCGCTGCCACTGCCCGCGCACGACCGTCGGGTTTCCGCATCAGCAAGCGCGTGCTGCCCTATGTCCTCAGTTTGCCGGCTTTGCTCGTCTGCATCGGCATCCTGATTCCGTTCCTAACGGCCGCCTGGTACTCGCTGCACCGCTACCGGCTGAGCCAGCCCTGGGGCTATAAGTTCATCTGGTTCGACAATTACGCAGCCTTCTTCACCGATCCGAAGTTCTGGAACACGCTGCAGATCTCGCTCACCTACGCGGCGACCACGGTGGTGCTGGAGTTGCTGCTTGGCCTCGGCATCGCCTTGCTGCTGCAGAAGCGCACGACGCTGAACAACTTCATCTCGATCATGCTGCTGCTGCCGCTGATGACGGCGCCGGCGCTGGCCGCGCTGATGTGGAAGCTGATGACCAATCCCGGCTTCGGCATCCTTTCCTATTTCGCTAGCCTGATCGGCCTGCACGATTTCCGCTGGGCCTCGTCGCCCTCGACCGCGCTGTTCACGGTCGTCCTGGTCGACATCTGGGTCTACACGCCCTTCATCATGATCCTGCTGCTCGCCGGCCTGCGGTCGCTGCCGACGCAGCCCTTCGAGGCGGCCGCCCTCGACGGGGTGCCGCGAACCTTCGTGTTCTTCCGCATCACCCTGCCGATGCTGACGCCCTACATCCTGACGGCGACGCTGTTCCGCCTGCTCGATTCGATCCAGCAGTTCGACATCATCTACGCCATGACCCAGGGCGGGCCGGGCGACACGCTGACGGTGTTCCAGGTCGAGGCCTATCTCAACTTCTTCCAGTCGACCAATGTCGGCCGGTCGGCGGCGCTGATGATCATCTTGTGGGCGATCACCTACTTCCTGTCGAACATCTTCATCAAGAACTGGCTGCGCCTGCGCGAGCGCGCCCGCGGCAACGGCTGAGGGGAGGCTGTCATGGAACATACGTCCACCCTCGAACGTGTGCTGCGCGGCGCAGCGCTGGCGCTGGTCGTCATCTTCTTCATGTTTCCGCTGTTCTGGATCTTCATGATGTCGTTCCAGACCAACGAGACGATCCTGCGCATTCCGCCGTCGATCGTGTTCGAGCCGACGCTGTCCAACTATGCGGCGCTGATCACCGGCCGGCTGGAGACGGCGGCCGGTACGCTGGAGATCAACTTCCTGCGCACCCTGTGGAACTCGGTCTTCCTGTCGGTGACCTCGGTGGCGGTGGCGCTGCTGCTTGGCGTGCCGGCGGCCTATGCCTTCGCCAGGCACAAGTTCCGCGGCTCCGAGGACATCGCCTTCACGCTTCTGTCCTTCCGTTTCGCGCCGCCTCTGCTGGTGCTGCTGCCGCTGACCATCTATTTCCAGCAACTAGGCCTTTCCAACACCTATTTCGGCCTGGTCTGGGTCTACCAGCTCATCTGCCTGCCGCTGATCCTGTGGATCGTGCGCGGCTATTTCGAGGACATCTCGGCCGACGTCGAATATGCCTATCGCATCGCCGGCCATTCGTGGTTCGCGACCTTCCGCAAGATCGCGCTGCCGCTCGCCGGGCCTGGCATCGCGGCGGCCGGCCTGCTCGCCTTCATCTTCGCCTGGAACAATTTCGTCTTCGCCCTGGTGCTCGCCTCGGCCGACAAGCAACCGGTCACGGTCGGAGCGCTCGCCTTCGTCACCGCCAGCGGCATTCAGTACGGCCAGATCGCCGCGGCGATCGTGCTGTCGATCACGCCGACGCTGGCGCTCGCGCTCTACGCCCAGCGTTATCTGGTCGAGGGCCTGTCACTCGGCGCGGTCAAGGGGTAGCGGCATGGCAACGCTCGAACTGAAGAACATCGTCAAGCGCTACAAGGGTCAGGCCGTCCTCGACGACGTGACGCTGAAGGTTGCGGACGGCGAGACGGTCGTGCTGTTCGGCCCGTCCGGCGCCGGCAAGACCGTGCTCCTGCGCCTCATCGCCGGCGTGGTCGACCCCGACGAGGGCGCGATCCTCATCGGCGGCGAGGACGTCACCGACGTCGACGCGGAGTATCGCGGCGTCGGCATGGCATTTCAGAATTTTGCGCTGTTCCCGCATATGAGCGCCTTCGACAACATCGCCACTCCGCTCGAGGCAAGGCGGCAGGCGCCTGGCGCCGTCAAGGCGGGCGTGGAAAGCGTGGCGAAGTTGCTGAAGATCGACCACGTGCTCAGCCACAAGCCGCGTGCCCTCTCCAACGGCCAGAAGCAGCGCACCGCGCTCGGCCGGGCGCTGGCAGGCTCGCCGCCGGTGCTGCTGCTCGACGATCCGCTGCGCAATGTCGACGCAAAGCTGCGCTTCGAGATGCGGCTGGAGCTGCCGCGCCTGCTCGACACGCAGGGCGCGACGGTCGTCTACGTCACGCAGGACTACAAGGAGGCGATGGCGCTCGGCGACCGCATCGCTGTGATGTCGCAGGGGCGCATCCGCCAGCTCGGCACGCCCGAGCAGATCTATCTCGAGCCCGCCACCATCGAGATTGCCCGGCTGTTCGGCGATCCGACCATCAACCTGCTCGACGTCAAGCCGGCCAAGGATGGACGCGGCGTCTATGTCGGCCTGTCCAACGTGCAGGTGCATCTGGCCGGTCCGTTCGAGCAGGCGGTGGGCCGCGACTGCGTGATCGGGCTGCGGCCGGAGGCGCTTTCGTTCGTGCGCGCCGATGCGCCGGCGGCGGTGCCGGTTACGGTCGAGGCCGAGACGCCGCTCAACGAGAAGACGGTTACGCTGGTGCGCACCGTGCGTGGCCGCGAGATCCTGGTGTCGCGTCCGGCCGGAACGCCGGGACCGGTGAGCGGCAATGCGCATATCGCCGTCAATCCGAAGAGCGCGCTGCTGTTCGACCGTGCCACCGGCGACCGGATCGGCGCGAACAAGGTGGTGACGCTGAAGAGCGGAGAAGCGGCATGAGTGTTGATGCAGTCGACCTCGTTCAGCATCGTGGTCCTTCGCACCCCCCTCTGTCCTGCCGGACATCTCCCACTCCAGGGGGTAGATTGGCAGCTTTGACGACGCTGTGCTTCCGGCAACGCCGGCGATTGGCGAAATCAATGCGGCCGGCTGATCTCCCCCCTTGCGGGGGAGATGTCCGGCAGGACAGAGGGGGGTGTCACAAGGAACCGACGGTGGAGACGTTCTCATGACCACCATCCTCTCCATCCAGAACGTCGACAAGTTCTACGGTCCGATTGACCGCGGTGTCCACGCCGTCAGGCAGCTCTCCATTGACATTCCTAAGGGCGAGATCGTCGCCCTGCTCGGCTCGTCCGGCTGCGGCAAGACATCGACGCTGCGCATGATCGCGGGCTTCGAGGAGGTGTCGCGCGGCACCATCGCCATCGCCGGGCGACCGGTGCACATGCTGGCGCCGGTCAAGCGCAACGTCGCTATGGCCTTCGAGGGCTACTCGCTCTATCCGCCGCTCACCGTGCGCGAGAACATCGGCTTCGCGCTCAAGGCGGCGCGGCTCGGCAAGGCGGCGGTCGAGAAGAAGGTGGTGGAGATCGCCGGGTTACTCGAGATCGAAGACATCCTCGACCGCTATCCGAGCTCCATCTCCGGCGGCCAACAGCAGCGCGCCAGCCTCGGCCGCGCGCTGGTGCGCGATGCCGACCTGCATCTGCTCGACGAGCCGATGGGCCAGCTCGAACCGCAATTGCGCGCCGTGCTGCGCGGCCGCATCAAGCATTTCATCAAGGAGCGCGGGCTGACGGCGATCCTGGTGACCCACGACCAGACCGAGGCCAACGCGCTGGCCGACCGCATCGCCGTGATGGAAGGCGGCGTGCTGCAGCAGTTCGACGCGCCGCAGACCATCAAGGAGCGGCCGGCCAACCTATTCACCGGCACCTTCGTCGGCGAGCCGCCGATGAACGTCTTCGAGGCTTTCGTGACCGGCGAGAGCGACCGCATAAAACTGCGGCTGCCGGACGGGATTGCCCTCGACTATGAGCAGGGCGCCTTTGCCGGTGACGTCCGCGACGCGATGCTGCGGCGCCAGCGCGTGGTGATCGGCATCCGGCCTTATGCGGTGCGCCGCGCCAGGGACGGCATGCCGGCCACCGTTTCCGCCAACCAGTGGCTTGGCGACCAGACCCACATCGCCGCCGACTTCGCCGGCGGCTCGCTGGTGCTGGTCGAGCATGACCGCACCCGGCTGGAGCGTGGCGAGCGCATCGGTATCCGCATCGATCCGCAGAACCTTCACGTCTTCGACGCCGGCTCGGGCGCGGCGATCTCGCACGGCTCGGAGCTGGCCTGATGTCGCGGTTGTCTGGATGGAAGTTCACCCCCACCCCTAGCCCCTCCCCCCAAGGGGGAGGGGGACTTTGCGGCCGCCATGCCGCACAAGACCGACGACAGTCGGTGCCTTGCGGAGCCGCAAGCCGGTCCCCCTCCCCCTTGAGGGGAGGGGCTAGGGGTGGGGGTAAACATCGAGCGACACGCCAGCAATCTGGAGCGACCGCATGAATACCGCTCCGGACGTGCTCATCGGCATCGATGCCGGCACCTCGGTCATTAAGTCGGTGGCCTTCGACCTCTCCGGTCGGCAGATCGCCTGCACGGCGCTGCCGAACCGTTACGAGACGATCCCCGGCGGCGGCGCCGAGCAGGATCTGGCGCGCACCTGGGCGGACGCCGCGACCACGCTGCGCCTGCTCTGCGACGAGGTGCCGGATCTGGCGCGGCGCACGGCGGCGATCGCCGTTACCGGCCAGGGCGACGGCACGTGGCTGATCGACAAGGACGGCGAGCCGGTCGGCAAGGGCTGGCTGTGGCTCGATGCGCGCTCCGCCTCGATCGTCGAGGACATCCGCGCGCGTCCGGAGGACCGGCTGCGCTACGAAAGGACCGGCACGGGCCTCGCCGCCTGCCAGCAGGGGCCGCAGCTCAGGCTGATTGAGCGGACGACGCCGGAGCGCCTGCAGCGCGCCGCGACCGCCTTCCACTGCAAGGACTGGCTCTATTTCAAGCTCACCGGCGAGCGCGCCAGCGACCCGTCCGAGGGCTGCTTCACCTTCGGCGACTTCGCCGCCAGGCGTTATTCCGACGAGGTGATCGATATCCTCGGGCTGACGCATCTCAGCCGGCTGCTGCCGGAGATCGTCGACGGCGCGGGGCGAAGCACCGCGCTCACCAACGCCGCAGCCGGCATGACCGGGCTGCTGCCCGGCACCCCCGTGGTGCTGGGCTATGTCGACGTCGCCTGCACGGCGCTGGGTGCCGGCCTGTTCGACCCCGCCGCCAGGCCGGGTTGTTCCATCATAGGCTCGACCGGCATGCATATGCGGCTCGCGCTCGGCGCCGACGACGTGCAGCTCAACAACGACCGCACCGGCTACACCATGTGCATGCCGGCGCCGGGCGTCTGTGCGCAGATGCAGTCGAACATGGCGGCGACGCTCAACATCGACTGGGTGCTGGGGCTGGCCGCCGGCATCCTCGCCTCGCAGGGCATCAGCCGCTCCTCCGCCGAGATGATCCCGCTGATCGACGAGTGGATCGCGACCTCCGAGCCGGCGTCGCTGCTTTACCAGCCCTACGTCTCCGAGGCGGGCGAGCGCGGGCCCTTCGTCGATGCCAACGCCCGCGCCGGCTTCATCGGCATATCGAGCCGGCACGGTTATGGCGATCTGGTGCGCGCCGTCTTCGAGGGGCTGGCCTTCGCCGCGCGCGACTGCTACGCGGCGGCCGGCCCGCTGCCGGGCGAGGTGCGGCTGACCGGTGGCGCCGCGCGCAGCAGTGCGCTGCGACGGATTCTCGGCGCGGCGCTTGGGTCGAAGGTACGCACCAGCAAGCGCGAGGAGGCGGGAGCGGCAGGCGCCGCGATGATCGCCGCCGTTTCCATTGGCCTCTACCCGTCGATGGAGGCCTGCGCGGCCGAATGGGTCGCGCCGCTGCTTGGCCCGGCCGAGGAGCCGGATGCGACACTGGCTGACATTTACGAGAAAGCCTATCCCGCCTATGCGCAGGCGTGGCGGGCGCTGCGCCCGGTATGGCGGACGATGGCGCGGGAGCACTGAAATGACACGCAAGATCGCGATCATCGGCGATCGTTTCATGCTGCCGGAGGTGTTTCGGCAGGAGATCGAGAAGGCCTGCGGCGACGGCCTCGACATTCGGACGCTGGAGCAGCCCTGGCCGGACGAGCCGATGGAGCACGGCTATGCGGTGAACGGCCTCGACGGGCTGAAGGAGTACTTTGGCGATCCCGACGACGTGGTCGGCTTCATCGGTGACGCCGAGGTCCTGGTGACGCAGCTCGCGCCGCTGTCGGACGGCATGATGAAGCGCCTGCCCGACCTCAGGCTGGTCGCCGTGTCGCGCGGCGGGCCGGTCAACATCGATATCGCCGCGGCGAGGCGCAATGGCATCAAGGTCGTCAACGTGCCCGGCCGCAACGCCAGCGCGGTCGCCGAGTTCACCCTCGGCGCGATCCTGGCCGAGACCCGGCTGATCCGCGTTGGCCACGAGTCGCTGCGCGCCGGCGAATGGCGCGGCGATCTCTACCGCGCCGACCGCACCGGCCGCGAGCTGTCGGAGATGACCGTCGGCGTGGTCGGCTACGGCAACATCGGCACCAAGGTGGTGAAGTTGCTGCGCGCCTTCGGCACCAAGGTGCTCGTCGCCGACCCCTATGTGCAGCTCAGCGCCGAGGACCGCAATGCGGGGGTCGAGCTGGTGGCGCTCGACGAGCTTCTGTCGCGCTCCGACGTGGTGACGCTGCATTCACGCGTGAGCGAGGAGACGAAGCACATCATCAACCGCGACACGATCGCGAAAATGAAGCCGGGCGTGATCTTCGTGAACACCGCGCGCGGTCCGCTGGCCGACTACGATGCGCTCTACGAGGCGCTGGTGTCCGGCCATATCGGCAGCGCCATGCTGGAGACCTTCGCTGTCGAGCCGGTGCCGGCCGACTGGCCGCTGCTGAAGCTGCCCAACGTGACGCTGACACCGCATATCGCCGGCGCCTCGGTGCGCACGGTGACCTATGCGGCGGAAAAGGCGGCCGAGGAGGTGCGGCGATATCTGGCGGGGCAGCCGCCGGTCAATCCGTGTTGAGTGCCGGACGATGGTTGCAGTAATAGAACGGTCACCGCCGGAGTACGGCCGCACCGGTACGGCATGGATCCTAGGGTCTCCGCCTCCGCTTCGCTCCGACTCTCGCCCTAGGATGACGAATGGGAGGGGTGCCTCCGCCAGTCTCCGACGTCGGCGATTGGCCGCAAAACCCTATTGTCTTCGTCATCCTAGGGCAGAGCCGGAGCGAAGCGGAGGCGGAGACCCTGGGATCCATGCCGTACCGGTGCGGCCGTACTCCGGCGGTGAAAACAGAACCCCGGACCTTCGCCGCCCCTCATCCGGGGAGAAGAGTGCTGGCCGCGCCGCCGGCGGGTGCCGTCCATGACGGAGCCCGACACAGTCGATCTCTTCGTCGTCGGCGGCGGCGTCAATGGCGCCGGCATCGCCCGCGACGCGGCGGGGCGCGGCCTGTCGGTGGTGCTCGCCGAGAAGGACGACCTCGCGCAAGGCACCAGCTCGCGTTCGGGAAAGCTGGTGCATGGCGGGCTGCGCTATCTCGAATATTACGAGTTCCGGCTGGTGCGCGAGGCGCTGATCGAGCGCGAGGTGCTGCTCAATTCGGCGCCGCACATCATCTGGCCGATGCGCTTCGTGCTGCCGCACAGCCCCGACGACCGGCCGGCCTGGCTGGTCCGGCTCGGCCTGTTCCTCTACGATCATCTCGGCGGCCGCAAGCGGCTGCCCGGCACGCGCACGCTGAACCTGTGCACCGCGCCCGAGGGCGCGCCGATCGAGCCGGCTTTCACGAAGGCATTCGAATATTCTGACTGCTGGGTCGACGATGCCCGGCTGGTCGTGCTCAACGCGCTCGATGCCAGCGGGCGCGGCGCGCGCGTGATGACGCGCACCGCCTGCGTCTCGGCCCGCCGCGAGGGCGGCGCCTGGCTTGTCGAGACGCGCCACGGCCGCACCGGCGTCCGGCAGACCTGGCGGGCACGCGCCCTGGTCAACGCCGCCGGGCCGTGGGTGAACGACGTCATCGGCCATGTCGCCGGGGTGAACGCCGCGCGCGCCGTGCGCCTGGTCAAGGGCAGCCACATCGTCGTGCCGAAGTTCTGGGAAGGCCGGCAGGCCTATCTCGTGCAGAACACCGACAAGCGGGTGATCTTCATCAATCCCTATGAAGGCGACCTGGCGCTGATCGGCACCACCGACATTCCTTATTCCGGACGGCCGGAGGACGTCGTGGCCGGCGAGGACGAAATCGCCTACCTGATCAAGGTCGTGAACCGCTACTTCAAGCGCAAGCTTACGCGTGACGATGTGATCCACAGCTTCTCCGGCGTGCGGCCGCTCTACGACGACAACGCCGACAATCCGAGCGCGGTGACGCGCGACTACATCTTCGAGCTCGACGCCAGGGCCGGCGAGGCGCCGCTGCTCTCCGTCTTCGGCGGCAAGATCACCACCTTCCGCAAGCTGTCGGAGCATGCGCTGGAGAAGCTGAAGCCGTTCTTCCCGGCGATGCGCGGCAATTGGACCGCGGCGGCGCATCTTCCGGGAGGCGACCTGGCCGACGCGGACTTCGACCGGTTTCTTGGCGGGTTGCGCACCGCCTATCCGTGGCTGCCGGTCTCGCTGGCGAAGCACTATGCCCGCCTCTACGGGACGCGCACCGCCGCGCTGGTCGGCCGTGCCAAGTCGCTGGCCGACCTCGGCCGCCGCTTCGGCCCGGATTTCTACGAGCGCGAAGCGGCGTTCCTGACGGAAACGGAGTGGGCCGAGACGGCCGAGGATATTCTGGTGCGGCGCACCAAGCACGGGCTGCACCTCGACGATGAGGAGCGGGCCGCCTTCGAGGACTGGTGCGCCGGACGGCTGGCAAAGGCAGGATGATGACGGGGTTCAGGAATGATCGGGCCGCCGCGGAGTTCGCGGCGTTGAGGGCATTGTCGGCGCGCGTAGGCGCTGATCCGCTGCTGGTGCAGGCGGCGGGCGGCAACACCTCGCTGAAGGACGACGGCGTGCTGTGGATCAAGGCCTCCGGCACCTGGCTGATGCATGCCGGGCGCGACGACATCTTCGTGCCGGTAAAGATGCCGCCGCTGCGTCAGGCGGTGGCGGACCTCGACCCGGCGGCGGAGAAGGCCGAAGCCTTCGTCGTCGCCGACCTCAATCCGCTGGGGCTGAGGCCCTCCATCGAGACCACCGTGCATGCGCTGATGCCGCAGCGCGTCGTCGTCCATGTGCATTGCGTCGAGACCATTTCGCTCGCCGTGCGGTCGGATGCCGAGACCGTGGTCGGTGAGCGGCTGCGCGGGCTCGATTGGGTCTTCGTCCCTTATTGCCGGCCGGGCTTGCCGCTGGCGCGCGCCATCGCCGAGCGGCGGGGGCCGGAGACGAACGTCCTCGTCCTCGGCAACCACGGACTGGTGGTGGCGGCCGACACGGTGGCGGAAACGGAAGACCTGCTCGCCCGCGTCTGCGATCTACTGGCGCGGACACCGCGCCCGGCGCCCCAGGCCGATACGGACGCGCTGCTCCGGCTGGCCACAGGCAGCAACTATCGGCTGCCGGTATCGCCCGAAGCGCATGCGGCGGCGAGCGATCCGGCGAGCTGCCAGATCGCAGCCGGCGGAACGCTCTACCCGGATCATGTGATCTTCCTCGGCGATGGGTCGGTCGTCGCCGCGCCGGGCGAGACGGCGCAGGCCGTTGTGCACAGGCTTGCCGCCGAAGGGCGCGACGCACCGATGTCGATCCTGTTCCCCGGCAAGGGCGTGCTGATGCGCAACGACGCCAATGCCGGCGCCGAGGCGCTGGCCCGCTGCCTCGCCGACGTCACGGCGCGCATCGACGAGCATGCCAGCCTGCACTATCTCGCCGCCGCCGACGCCCACCAGCTTCTCAACTGGGATGCCGAGAAATACCGGCAGGAGCTGACCCGCCGCATGGAAGCCGCCCGGCAATGAGCCTCGTCGTCGGCATCGATGTCGGCACGTCGGGCGTGCGCGCCGTGGCGATGGACGCGTCGGGAGCGGTCGCCGCGCAGGCCGGCACCAGAATGGCAGAGCATGGCGAAAACGGCCGCGACCCGGCGGTATGGCTGCGCGCGCTGCAGGCTGCGCTCGGCGATCTGCTGTCGCGTATCGATCCTGCTGCGGTCGTGGCGCTCGCTGTCGATGGCACCTCCGGCACCATGCTGCCGATCGACCGCGACGGGCGGCCGCTGACCGATGCATTGATGTATTCCGATCCGGTCGCGGACGCCGGCATTCTCGCGGCGATCGCCGCGGCGGCGCCCGCCGAGAGCGCCGCGCACGGGCCGACATCCGGCCTCGCCAAGGCGATGCGTTTCGGCAGGACGCTGACGCCGTGGAGGGTCATCCACCAGGCCGATTGGATCGCCGGCCAGCTTTCCGGCCGCTTCGACGTCAGCGACGAGAACAACGCGCTGAAGACCGGATACGACCCGGTGGCGCGGCGCTGGCCTGACTGGATCGCGGCGGCCCGCGCCGATCCGGCACTGCTGCCCGAGGTGATGGCGCCGGGCGCGCCGGTCGGCCGCGTCCACACATTGGCCGCTCGGCGCTTCGGCCTGCGGACCGACGCGATCGTCGTTGCCGGCACCACCGACGGCTGCGCCTCGTTCCTTGCCACCGGCGCTGCGGAAATCGGCGATGGCGTGACGGCGCTCGGCTCGTCGCTGACTGTGAAGGTGCTGTCGGACAAGCCGATCTTCGCGCCGCGCTATGGCCTCTACAGCCACCGCATCGGCGACCGCTGGCTGGCCGGCGGCGCCTCCAACACCGGCGGCAAGGTGCTGGCCCACTATTTCCCGGTCGAGCGGATCGTGGCGCTGTCGGAGCGGATCGATCCGGAGCGGCGGAGCGGCCTCGACTACTATCCGCTGCTCGGCAAGGGCGAGCGGTTTCCGGTCGCCGACCCCGAGCTTGCGCCCCGCATGGAGCCGCGGCCCGACGACGACAGTCTGTTCCTGCATGGCATCCTGGAAGGCATCGCCGGTATCGAGGCGCGCGCCTACGCATTGCTCGCCGAACTCGGCGGACCGCGGCTCGCATCGCTGCGCAGTGTCGGCGGCGGCGCGGCGAATCCTGTCTGGACCGCAATTCGCCGGCGCCGGCTCGATGTGCCCTTCCTGCCGGCGCTATCCGAGGAAGCGGCTGCCGGAACGGCGCGGTTGGCGCTGCAGGGCGCGCGCGCCGAGGGATTGCTGTGAGCGCCGCGGCAAAAGCAGCCGGGGCGACCGGCCTTGCCGAACTGGCGGCGTGCTACGACGTCTTCTTCGTCGACCAGTTCGGCGTGCTGCATGACGGCAGCGCCGCCTATCCCGGTGCCATCGAGGCGCTGGCGCGGCTGAAGGCGGCAGGCAAGACGGTGGTGCTGCTCTCCAACTCCGGCAAGCGTGCCAGGCCCAACGAGGAGCGCATGGCCCGGCTTGGCTTCGATCCCGCTTCCTGGGACGTCTTCGTCAGCTCCGGCGAGGTGGCCTGGAAGATTTTTGCCGGCGAGATGGGTGAGCCGCGGCTCGCCCCCGGCACGAAATGCCTGCTGATTGCCCGCGACGGCGACAGGAGTGCGGTCGAAGGACTCGGCCTCGACATCGTGAATGATGCGGCGGCGGCCGAGATCGTGCTGCTCAGCGGCAGCGAGGGCGACCGCTTTCCGCTCGAGCATTATGCCGGGTTGCTTGCGCCGGCGGCGAAAGGCGGCGCGCGGCTCGTCTGCACCAATCCCGACAAGATCATGCTGACCGCCGTCGGCCCGCGCTTCGGCGCCGGCCGCATCGCCGAGCTCTATGCCGAGCTCGGCGGCACGGTCGAATGGATCGGAAAGCCGTATCCCGCAATCTACGAAGCGGCGCTGAAATTGGTCGGCGACCCCGAAAGGGCCCGCGTCGTCGGCATAGGCGACAGCATCGAGCACGACATCGCCGGCGCGAAAGGCGCTGGCTTGGCCGCGGCCCTGGTCAGATCGGGCGTTCTGGCCGATCTCGCGCCGGAGGGACTGGAGGCGCTCTATAGCGAGCATGGCGCGCGGCCGGACCATCTCCTCGCCTCGTTCGCTTTCGGTCGGTAAGGGGCGGGACGGTGTCCTCCACGCTCCCGCCCGGCACCAATCCGCCACTCTACCGCTTCGCCGATCCGGGGACCTCGCCGACGCGCTGGCCTGCGGTATCGGCATCCGCAGTCTTGCAACTGGCCGGCTCCTTAACCACCCGTAAACCTTCACTCGGCTGTCACATCATGCCCCTAGGTTGAAGCGACAGTTGATGGGGGCGTCGCGTGTCGGGATTTTTCTTTGCGTTTCGGCCGGACGGTCGGCGGGGCTTGCCGTTGTTGGCCCTGGCGGTTCTCATCGTCGCCGGTTCGATGCTCGCCTCCGTCGAGCGTTCCCAAGCCGAGCGCATCCAGGGTTCGGGTTCCACTTTCGCCTTTCCGGTCATCAGTGCGTGGACGAAGAGCTTCCTCGAGTTCCGGGCGGCTGGCAGCGATTTCGTCTTCGGCGACATCGGCGTCGACTATGAGCCGATCGGCTCGCTCGGCGGCGTCATGCGGCTCGCCCAGCCGGAGGTCGATTTCGCCGCGTCCGACGCGCCGTTCCCGCCGGAGGAACTGGCCAAGCTCGACCTCGCGCAGTTTCCGATCGTCATCGGCGGCCTGGCGGTGGTGGTCAACCTGGAGGCTGTCGAGCCCGGCCGGCTGAAGCTGAGCGGCGATGTCCTGGCGCAAATCTATCTCGGCAAGGTCACAAGCTGGAACGATCCGGCTATCGTCGCCGTCAACCCCGATCTCTCTCTGCCCGACCTGCCGATCGCCGTTGTCCACCGTGGCGACGGCTCCGGCTCGACGCTGACCTGGACGCGCTATCTCTCCGCCGCGAGCGCCGAATGGCGCGAGTGCGTGGGTGCCGACACCCTGGTCGAGTGGCCGAAGGGGACAGTCGCGGAAGGGACCGCCGGGATGATCGCCGCCGTCAAGCAGACCGCTGGCGCGATCGGCTACATGGAATTCGGCCAAGTCGGCCGCGCCGGGCTGGTCTATGCCCAGGTAGGCAATCGCAGCGGAAATTTCATCGCGCCCGGCGCCGAAATTTTCGCGGCGACGGCGGCCAAGGCCGCTTGGGACCCGGAGCGCGACTTCTATCTCGAACTCACCGAGGTCGACGCCGCGGACGCCTATCCGCTCACCGCCGCGACCTTCGTGATGATGCACAAGAGCGAGCGCTCGGTGGCACGGACCCGCCGCACCCTGTTCTTCCTGTCGCACGCGCTGGAGCGCGGCGGCGAGGAGGCGGCCGGGCTCGGCTACGTGCCCCTGCCGGAGCCTCTGGTGCGCAAGGTCAAGGACTATTGGCACAGCACCCTGCCGGGCGGCGCCGGGCTCTGAGCAGCACAAGCACGCCTGGACGATTTTCGGGCCGAAAGGATCCACACCATGGAAGTCGACTATTTCCGCGAGATCATCGTGCCGGTCATCGGTGGCCTCGGCATCTTCCTGCTTGGCCTCGAATTCATGTCGAACGGCATCCAGGCGCTCGCCGTCAACCGCATGCGCGCGCTGCTGGCCAAATTCGCGGGAACGCCGGTCAAGGGCGTGCTCGCCGGAACCGTGATCACCGGCGTCCTGCAATCGTCCACGGCGATGACAGTGATGGTGGTCGGCCTGGTGAATGCCGGCGTCGTGGCATTGCGCCCGGCGATCAGCGTCATCATGGGCGCCAATATCGGCACCACGCTTGGCAACGGGCTGATCGCGCTGCCGCTCGGGCCGCTCGGCCTGCTGTTCGCCGGCGTCTCCGCGCTGGTCTACGTCTTCTCCAAGAGCGAGAAGGTGCGCAACATCGCGCTCGCCTGCATGGGCTTCGGCCTGATCTTCTACGGCCTCAACCTGATGACCGGCGGCCTGAAGCCGCTGCGCAACATGCCCGAGATCATGTCGCTGATTTCCAGCCTGAACGCCGACAGCTTTTTCGGCCTGCTTGGCTGCGTGCTGGTGGCCGCCTGCATCACGGCGCTGATCCATTCCTCGTCGGCGACCATCGGCATCGTCATGGGCCTCGGCGCGGCCGGCATCCTCGACTGGCAGACGGCGGTCGCCTTCTCGCTCGGCGCCGATCTCGGCACCACCATCACCTCCTGGATGGCCTCGCTCAATCTCTCCAAGAACGCCAAGCGCGCGGCCTACGCCCATATCTCCTTCAATTTCCTCGGCGTGGCCGTGATGCTGCCGCTGTTCTTCCTGTCGATGCAGCTCCTGGAAGCGGCGATGCAGTGGTTCGGCGGCGATCCGGGCCTGCCGGTCATGGTCAACGGCAAGGAAACCTATCCGCTGGTGCCGGTGGCCATCGGCATCTACTCGACCGCCTTCAACATCTTCAACACGATGCTGCTGTTCCCCTTCGTCGGCGTTTTCGAGAAGTACCTGTCGCGGATCGGCCATACGGCGGCGGAGGAGATGGAGGACTATTCCACGCCGAAATATCTCGACCGCGCCTTCTCGGGCGATCTCCTGAAGGCCGTTCCCGCCGTGCAGCAGGAAACGCTGCGCGACCTCGAAGCCGGCGCCGTCTTCCTCGACATCGCGCGCGGCGCCAAGAACGCGCCGAAGGATCCGGGCGAACATTTCACGGCCGTCGACATCCTCAACCGCGACATCCGCGCCTATTCGGCGTCGCTGTTCAAGGACGACATGCCCTACGACCAGCTCGACCTCGTCGCCAGCCTGATTGAGGAGGCCGACTTCACCGCGAGTCTCGCCGAGGCGCTGCATCAGGTGGCGCGGCGCGTGAAGCGCGAAAAATTCGGCAGCCAGGCCCAGGAGGTCGTCGACACGGCGCTGCTCAAGCTCGACCACGCCATGCGCCTGATCATGCCGAACGGCGGCGTGACCGCGCCGGCCATGCCGGCCGGCCACGTGCAGATCCCGACCGTGGAAGAGATGCGCGCCAAGGTGCTGAACACCGGGCCGGCGATCGGCGCCGCCGAGCGCGGCGCCATCCTCGCCATCCTCGGCAGCGTCGAGCGCGCCGATCTCCTGATCAACCGCATCGATGCGGAGCGCCGATCGGTGAACCGTGCCGGCGTCCTGGCCAAGATCAACGCCGCGGCGGCGCAGCGCCAGCAACGTACCGGCTATGCCGGTGATGCGGCGGCGGTGCCGGCGGAATAGGACCTCGATTCCGGCGGCGTCCGCCGACGGCGGCCGGGGCGACACGTCCGCGGGAGATCAAGTCGCGGGCTCGGCGCTGTGCCGGGCCCGGGTTCGTTTACGGGGCCGACCTTGGGAGGGAGTCAACCGCCACCGCTCTCTGACATGCTTTCGCGGCTCCATCGCTGCCAGGTCATCATTGGTAGCCAGGCAGGCTGCGGTGACGTGGTCGAGCCTTTCGTTGCGGCTCAAAACCTGTTTGACTTGCCGTGAAACAGCCGGGGATCGGTCGATGCCGTCGCCAGAAGAACCTCACAACCGGTCTTGGGCTCTGGGGATCGGCTTCATGCTGGCGGTTGCCGTTGTGACCATCGCCGTCATCTGGACCTTGTATGGCGCGATATGGGGATAGGTCGGTTTGGCGACTTCGTACCTGCGCTGGACATGGTAGCCTGCCTTTCCGGCAGGACGCGTCGACAGCGGCACTTGGCCATCAAGTTGATTTTTATAGTCAATTTGCGCGAGAGCTGGTGCCGCTTGCGTGACTCGAACACGCGACCCCATCATTACGAATGATGTGCTCTACCAACTGAGCTAAAGCGGCTGCCGGTTCGGGCTGGCCCGACGGTGAGCGCCTGATAGCCGGATTGCGCGGCAAATTCAAGCCGTCGGCGCGGCGATTTGCGGGAACTGCCGGACTGGCGGCGCGGCCTCATCCCAGGGCGCCCCGTCGGCCGCCGGGCCGGCTTGACGGCGGCCATCGGCGTTTCCCTTCCGTCCGCCCGTTGATTGAACGCGCCGCTGCCGCTAACGATCATGTGAAGGGTGTTCGGTTCGTGGGAGAACGGTTTGGATCCGATCGAGAAAGCGATCCGCGGCGCCTTGGAGAAAGGCGACGCCGAGGACAAGGCGTTTCGCGAAGGCGTGTACCGCAAGGCCTTCGCCGCGCTCGACCGCGCCCTGCAGGCCAATCCGCAGTTGACCGTGGAGGCGGCGATCAATCGCCGCAAGGTGCTGCAGGCCAAGGTCGCCGAGATCGAGACGGAATTCATCCCGGCCGTGCCGGCGCCCGAGCCTGACCCGCTCGCCGGTGCTTTCGAGCTGCGCATGGAGCCGGGCGAGGCTCCGGCCGTATCGGCGCCCGAGGTGTCGGTGGAACCGCGGGCGAACGGCCGTCACGCCGGTGCTTCCGGCGAACTCGGGCGTCTCGACATGCGCGCGGAGCGGGACGCGGCCGCTCCGGCACGGGCGCCGCAGGCGTCCCCTTCGGTCAGGCCCGATCCCGAGCCGGAGCGCGCCGCCCGCGGCCGCCGGCCGCTTGCCATGATCTTCGTTGCCGCCACGCTCGTCGCCCTGGTCGGCATGGGCGTGCTGTTCGCCTACCAGACCGGGCTGTTCAAGTCGCCCGAGGAGCGCGACACGTCCGTGCCGAACCCGCCGCAGACCGCCGGCGAGGAGGACTTCATCCCCGAGAACGAAGGGCCGCCGGTGCTCTCCAGCCAGCCCGATTTGCAGCGCGACTGGATCGGCATCTTCACCCCGGACGACGCGACGTCGGTGAGCGCGCCGGCGGGCACCAGTGCCGAGGCGATGGAGGACGACACCGGCAGCTTCTTCCGCATCCGCTCGAACGAATCGGGAGCAGCCGTCGTCTTCGACGTCGGCCAGGGCGTGCTGGAGAAGATCGCCGGCAGGAAGGCCACCTTCGACATCGTCGCGCGCGCCGCCGACGGGCAGGAGACGGAGATGGCGGTCGACTGCAACTTCGGTGAACTCGGCGATTGCGGCCGCAAGCGTTACGCGGTCGGCTACGAAAGCGCCGACTTCCTGTTCGAACTCGCGCTGCCGGAGGAGGATCCCGGCGCCGGTGGCACCATCGCCATCATCCCGGACTTCGCCAACGAGGGCCAGGCGGTCGACATCTACGAGATCAAGGTCTCGGTCTCGCCCTGACCGCCGGCGCTCGCCGGCCCGGGCCGGTCGAGCAGCGCCTGCAGCGTCTCGATGCGGTCGGCTTCCGCGGACGGCTTGTCCCAGCGCAGGCGCGAGATGCGCGGAAAACGCATGGCCACGCCCGAGCGGTGCCGGGTCGAGCGGTTGAGCCCCTCGAAGGCGATCTCCAGCACCAGCCCGCTGCGCTTGTCGGCGCGCACCGAGCGCACCGGGCCGAAACGCTCGACCGTGTTGTCGCGCACATATTTATCGATCTGCCGCAGCTCCTCGTCGGTGAATCCGAAATAGGCCTTTCCGACCGGCACCAGTTCCTCCGCCCCTTCGGGTCCGGCCCAGACGCCGAAGGTGTAGTCGGAATAGAAGCTGGAGCGTTTGCCATGGCCGCGCTGGGCGTACATCAGCACCGCGTCGACCGTGTGCGGGTCGCGCTTCCACTTGAACCACGGGCCCTTCGGCCGGCCGGCGAGATAGGGCGAGTCCTTGCGCTTCAGCATCACGCCCTCGATCACCGGATGCGGCGGGTGCCGACGCCTGTCGTCGAGTTCAGCCCAGGCGGCGAAGGCGACGATCGGCGAGACGTCGAAGCGGGAGGGATCGAGCCGGCTGACAAAGCTTTCCAGCCGCGCCCGCCGCTCCACGAAGGGCAGGGCCCGCAGGTCTTCCGCTCCGTCCTGCAGCAGGTCGTAGCAGCGCACGAAAACGGGAAAGCGCTCGCGCATCTTTGGCGACACGCTCTTGCGGTTGAGCCGCTGCTGCAGGTCGGAGAAGGTGCCGGTATGCTGCGGCGGGTGGCCGACCAGCAGCTCGCCGTCGAGCGCGCCGTCGAAAGCCATCGCCTCGACGAGATCGGGGAAGGCGCCGGAGATCTCGTCGCCGGTGCGCGAATAGAGCTTTCGCACGCCGCCTTCCGCCACCACCTGGACGCGGATGCCGTCCCATTTCCACTCCGCCGCATAGTCGGCCGGGTCGAGTTTTTCGAGGTCGCTGTCCTCGACCGGATGCGACAGCATCACCGAGCGGAACAGCGCGCGCGCCGTGCTTTGCGGCGGCGGCGCCTTGCCTTCCAGCCAGGCGAAGAGCGAGCCGTAGGGCGGCTCCAGCCCGTGCCAGACCTCCTCGATCGCGCTCACCTCGATCTTGCCGAGATCGGCGAGCGCCTGCTTGGCAAGCCTGGCCGACACGCCGATGCGCAGGCCGCCGGTGACCAGCTTGATGATGGCATAGCGCGCCGAGATGCCGGCGCTGTCGAGGAGTTTCGCCAGCACCGACGGCCCGTCGGAACGACTCGCCGATTGCAGCGCGGCAACCACCTCGCCCAGCGTCGGCGCGTGGTTCGGCTTCTTCTCCGGCGGCGGGTCGGGCCACACCAGCGACACCGTCTCGGCGAGGTCGCCGACATAGTCGTAGGAATAGCCGAACAGCACCGGGTCCATGCGCTCGGTGACCAGCATCCGCAGCATCGCCGGCTTCACCGCCGCGATCGACAGGTCGCCGGTGAGCGCTGCCAGCGCATAGCCGCGGTCGGGGTCCGGCGTTGCGGCGAAATAGTCGCTCATCAGCTTCAGCTTGCCGTTGCGCGACGGCGTCAGCACCAGACGGTCGAGGAGTTCCGCGAAGGATTTCATCAGTCGCCCTCGTCCTCGTAGCCGACCAGATGCAGCGGCCGCGCGGCGATGCCGGAAAGCTCGCACCAGCGCACCAGCGCCTCCTCGCGGCCGTGCGTGACCCACACTTCGCGGGCGCCGGTCTCGCGGATCGTTCGGGTCAGCTCGTCCCAGTCGGCATGATCGGAGATGATCAGCGGCAGCTCGACGCCGCGCTGTTTTGCGCGCTGGCGGATGCGCATCCAGCCCGAGGCGAAGCAGGCGATCGGCTCGGGAAAGCGCCGGGCCCAGCGGTCGGCGAAGGCGGATGGAGGACCTATGACGATGGCCCCGGCGAAATCGGCCTTGGTGTTGTCCTCAAGCGTCGCCGGCTGAAGCTCGCCGAGGTCGATGCCGCGGCTCTGATAGTAGGCGCTGAGCTTCGCCAGGGCGCCGTGGATATGGATCGGCTGGTCGAAGCCGGCCTCGCGCAGCAGCCGCATGACGCGCTGCGCCTTGCCGAGCGCATAGGCGCCGACGAGATGCGCGCTCTCCGGGAACTGGCGGACGGACTTCAGCAGGCGGGCGATCTCGTCGCTGTCCGGCGGATGGCGGAAGACCGGCAGGCCGAAAGTGGCCTCGGTGATGAACACGTCGCAGGCGACCGGCTCGAACGGCGCGCAGGTGGCGTCCGCCTGGCGCTTGTAGTCGCCGGAGGCGACGATGCATGTGCCGTTGTGCGCGACGGCGATCTGCGCCGAGCCCAGCACATGCCCGGCCGGGTGGAAGGTGACGGATACCCCGTCGATCGCGATCTTTTCGCCGAGTTTCGCGGCCTGCGTCGATCCGGCAAAATCGTCGCCGTACCGCAGGCCCATGATGTCGAGCGTTTCCTTGGTGGCGAGCACAGCGCCGTGGCCCGCACGGGCATGGTCGGAATGGCCGTGGGTGATGAGCGCGCGCGGGACCGGCCGGACCGGATCGATGAAGAAGTCGCCCGGCGGGCAGTACAGGCCTTCGGGCCGGGGGTGGAGCAGGTCGCGGGCACGCATGAGGCCGAAGATAAGGTTTTGCACGCGCAAGCAAAGCCTTGTGTCGCAGACTGCTGACTCGGCGGGAGCATTCGCGGCCGGAACGGGTGTTGGCGCCGGGGACAGTTTACTTTTTTCGGCCCGCGCGACCTCTGAACCGCTGCGGCATTTCTGCCGAAAGAAAGTAAACTGTCCCCTGTAGCCAAGCCTCATCCTCGCCACGCCCTGCATCGCAGTCTGGCCATTGAGAGAAAAGTGCGGGAAGCGGGGCGCGGGGCCGAGCCTCTCTAATGAAATACGTGGCGCGGTGACCCGCGCCCCGCCGGCGTTCTTGCCCGTCCGCTAGCGCTGCATTCGCGCAGGTGTCGCGGCTGGGGCCCGGGTCTCCAGCTCACGCCAGCCGCGCTACCGTTTGCACGACCGACCCGGCGCCGACGCTCCCTCCTGATACCCGGTGCGCACCAGATTCCCGCAGGGAGCGGCTTTCACGACCAAGTATGCGGCAAGCCGAAACGGAGGGGATAAAATTCCGCCTGTGAGCGACGCCTGCCGTGCTCCGCGGCATGGCAGAGGCGGAGCAAATTCCGGGTAAGCGCCGGGGACAGTTTACTTTTTTCCGCCCGCGCGACCTTGAAGCGTCACCGCTTTTCTGCGGAAAGAAAGTAAACTGTCCCCTGTTTCCACGCCGTCTCCGCGCCGAATGCGGCGGAGATGCGGGGCTTCCGCACCGCCGGAGCACTTCGCTGGCGTTCCGGCCTGGATCCTATGGTCTGCGCGACGGCCTTCGGCCTGCTCCGCCATAGGATGACGAATGCGAAGGGTGCTTCCGCCAATCGCCAACGTTGAAGATTGGCGGGAACGCTCTTTGCCTTCGTCATCCTATGGCGGAGCAGGCCGAAGGCCGTCGCGCAGACCATAGGATCCAGGCCGGAACGCCAGCGAAGTGCTCCGGCGGTGCGGAACGGGATGACCCGCTGTGTGTCGGCTTCAGCTGTCGATCTCGCCCGGCTCAATTTCGGCTTGCCGGAATGCTTCGGAAGGCGATATGCGGCGACATCGTGCGTGAGGCAACAAGGCAGGTCGTCGCCGGCGCGTCGACGCCGTCCATCGGTGTTCATCCTGAGATCGCAATGAAACCGCTTCCCGCCTCCTCCGGCGACCTGATCGCCGACCGCCGCGCCGATTATGCGGAAATGCTGTTCGCCAATGGCGAGCATGCGGCGGCGGCCGAGCTGATGCTTTCGGCGCTGGAACTCGCGCCCGGCTGGGCGATGGGCTGGTTCAGGCTGGGCGAGTTCCAGGAGGCGGCCGGCGCGGTGACCGAGGCCGGGCAGGCCTGGCGCATGGCGCTGAAGCTTGAGCCGGCCGACCGGCCGGGCGCCCGGCTCAAGCTGCAGCTGGTCGGCGCCGAGCCGGCGGCCGCGGCGCCGCCCAGCGCCTTTGTCGAGACGCTGTTCGACCAGTATGCCGACAAATTCGACCACGCGCTGGTGGAGACGCTCGGCTACCGCGTGCCGCAGTTGCTGGAGCAGGCGATCCGCGCGGCGGCACCGGGCCGCTCCTTCGACCGCGCCGTCGACCTCGGTTGCGGCACAGGGCTGATGGGCGAAAAACTGCGGCCCTTCGTCCGGCACCTGGAGGGCCACGACATCTCCGCCGCCATGCTGAAGAAGGCTGAGGCGCGAAAACTTTACGATCGGTTGGAGAAGTCGGACCTGCAGGACCTCGTGCTGCCGCCCGCGAGCACCGATCTGGTCACCGCCGCCGACGTCTTCATGTATGTCGGCGCGCTGGAGCGCGTCGCGGGCATGGTGGCGGCGGCCCTGACCGGCGATGGGCTGTTCGCCTTTACCGTCGAGAAGCATGACGGGCCGGAGGATTTCGTGCTGCGCGAGACGCGGCGCTATGCGCATTCGGAGGGTTACGTGCGGCGGGTGCTTCAGGTGGCGGGGCTGCCCGAGGTTTCGCTCGCGGTGCACACGATCAGGGCGGACCGCGGCGTGCCGGTGGAGGGGTTAGTGCTCATCGCGTCAAGATCGATCTTATAGTTGCCATCTGTCCTGAGCAACTTCACAGAGGAAAATCGATTTGCGATTTTCTCATCAGAGTTGTTTAGAATTACTCACGAAACCCATTGTCGCCGGTATCGGCTAGAATCTCTTTGTCTAGTTCAAGCTTCTTAATTAGCCGCTCGATCTCCTTTTCGCCAACCGGTCCGGTTACGACTAGCCGGAAACTAGCCTCTTTAGAAAGGAGTCCAGTTGTCAACTCGCGTTCACCATCCATCAATACGCTCTTGACCGTGAGTTTATGCTTCTGGGCGCCATCTTTCGGCTTTATCTCCCGTTCAGGGTTGCCATTCTCGGGGGCGGCTTCCTCATCCGGAGGCTTATCAGAAATCGGAGGTTTTGCGAATCGCATAGTTTCGTCAAAGATGCGCAAAAATTTGTGCGCGGAATCGTCGGTGAAGCCATGCTCGAATTTAAGACTGCTGATGGCATGGGTGTCGTCTGGCCGCCCTTCCTTCCAGTGCACTGTTGCAAATTCGTGCAGCAATTTAGGCTTCAAGGCGGCTTCCGCCAGCAACGTTTCGCGGACGCCGGGACGCTTGTCCTCAAGGATCCGAACGCCAGCATCGGAGGCCCTTATTTTCCGAGACTCACCGGTTCCGCTATCTTCAATCAAACCATATGCTAGAAGCGCGCCCACAGTCTGAAACGTCCCGCTACTCTTCGCTCCCAGCCCCCAATCTCCGGCGGCATCGGCGATCCGTACGTCGAAACGTCGTGCCTTCGCGAAGAATTGTGCAAGCCGATCAACGGCCTTCTCTAGTCCAATGAACGGAAACGAGGGACCTCGGTCGCGCTTCTGCGTGGAGTCTGGTAAAACTTCGTCAGCCATCGCCGTCACTTCCTATCTGACAGCCTATCAGATAGCAGTCCTGATAGGAATTGACAAGCGCTGCGGCCAAGACTAGCGTCCGGGTGTGGAAAGGAGGCCGGAAATGCGAATCAGAAGGGTTCCCCTAGCTGTCGTCACGGCTCACGGACGCGGCACGGGGTAAATAGAGAGGCTCCGCAACCGGCCGGGTCGCAGAGCCTCAAAGTGAGCCACCAGGCAATACTAGGGGCGGCGGTGAGCCTATCACCGCCGCTTTCGTTTGTGAATCCCCTTCCCAAGGGGAATATTTCTTGTGCCGCGAATATCGATTAGCTGGATTGGCTTCGGTAATGCGTGCGTTCTCGCCAGAGGGCCATTTAGCGGAGCGCTCCATTCTTGAAGCCATCGATGTTATGACCGCGCGGCACCATTCTCTAACGTTGCGCCACCAAGTGCGGTAGAGGCGACAATGAGCAACCTCGCGGAAGACATATTGCAGGGTTTGAGGGAAGCTTTGGATCATGCCGAGGGGAAGTATTTCCCCGGCCTGCGCGTTCATCATGTGGATGCCGACCCGGTAGACGCCAAGGCGATCCGCAAGCGTCTCCATCTGACCCAGGAACAGATGGCCCGCTTCCTTGGCACGAGCGCGTCGGGCTACCGCAAATGGGAGCAGGGGCAGCGGCAGCCGAGCGGCGCGGCGCGTACGCTGCTGCGTATCATGGAAAAGGAGCCTGAGGCCGTGCTGAGGGCATTGGCGGCTGAATAGCTGCATTGTCCAGATCCTCCTGATCCCTTTTTGTTCCAGATTCCGCTTGGCGCGGCCAAAGCCTCGCGCTAGTTCTGGCGCGTGACCGAACAGAGCCGCGTCCAGCCGCAAGACGGCGCCGCCCTTCTGCCCGAGCCGTTCCTGACCTGGTTCGCGCGGCGCGGCTGGGCGCCGCGCGCCCATCAGGTAGAACTTTTGGCCAGGGCGCAGGCGGGAAAATCGGTGCTGCTGATCGCGCCGACCGGCGCGGGCAAGACGCTGGCCGGCTTCCTGCCGGCGCTGGTCGACCTGGCGACGCGGCCGAAGCGCCGGCCGGGCGAGGCGCATCGCGGCGTCCACACGCTCTACATATCGCCGCTGAAGGCGCTGGCCGTCGACATCGAGCGCAACCTCGGCAAGCCGGTCGCCGAAATCGGGCTGGCGATCTCCATGGAGACGCGCACCGGCGATACGCCCGCCCACAAGCGCCAGCGCCAGAAATTTGCGCCGCCCGACATCCTGCTGACTACGCCGGAGCAGCTGGCGCTGCTGATCGCTGCGCCCGATGCCAAACGCTTCTTTTCCGGGCTGCGCTACGTCGTGCTCGACGAGCTGCACTCGCTGGTGACATCGAAGCGCGGCCATCTGCTGTCGCTGGGGCTGGCTCGGCTCAGGCGCTATGTTCCCGGTCTGCAGGCGATCGGCCTGTCGGCGACGGTGGCCGAGCCGGACGAATTGCGGCGCTGGCTGGTGGCGCAGGGTTTATCCTCCCCCGTTGAGGGGGAGGTGCCGCCGAAGGCGGCGGTGGGGGTAACCTCAGAAGGCACCGCCATTAGGCCGAGCGCGGCCGCGGCGACCCCCTCCGCCCGCTACGCGGGCACCTCCCCCTCAAGGGGGGAGGAACCGATGGCCGATCTCATCACCGTCGCCGGCGGGGCGAAGCCGGAGATCTCGATTCTCGATTCCGAGGAACGGGTGCCCTGGGCCGGGCACTCCTCGCGCTATGCCATTCCCGAAATCTACGAGGCGATCCGCAAGCACAGGACGACGCTGCTCTTCGTCAACACGCGCAGCCAGGCCGAGATGCTGTTTTCGGAACTGTGGCGGGTCAACGAAGACACGCTGCCGATCGCGCTGCACCACGGTTCGCTCGACGTCAGCCAGCGCAGGCGCGTGGAGAAGGCGATGGAGAGCGGCAGTCTGCGCGCCATCGTCGCCACCTCGACGCTCGATCTCGGCATCGACTGGGGCGACGTCGACCTGGTCGTCCATGTCGGCGCGCCGAAGGGTGCGAGCCGGCTGGCGCAGCGCATCGGCCGCGCCAATCACCGGCTCGACGAGCCGAGCAAGGCGATTTTGATCCCAGCCAACCGCTTCGAGGTGCTGGAATGCCGCGCCGCCGTGGAGGCCAACTATCTCGGCGCGCAGGACACCCCGCCACTGGTCGACGGCTCGCTCGACGTGCTCGCCCAGCACATCCTCGGCATGGCCTGCGCCGAGGCCTTCGACGCCGACGAGCTTTATGCCGAGATCACCAGCGCCGCGCCCTATGCGCGGCTTTCCCGCGAGACCTTCGACCGCGCGGTCGACTTCGTCGCCACCGGCGGTTATGCGCTGAAATCCTACGAGCGCTACGCCAAGATCCGCCAGACCAGGGACGGCAGATGGCGTATCTCGCATCCGCGCTTCGCCCAGCAATACAGGCTGAATGTCGGCACCATCGTGGAGGCGCCCTATCTCACGCTGCGCTATGCCCGCTCCGGGCGCGGCGCGGCGTCGCGCGGCGGGCCGGTGCTCGGCAAGATCGAGGAAGGGTTTCTCGAATCGATCGCGCCCGGCGACACCTTTCTGTTTGCCGGCAAGGTGCTCAGGCTGGAGGGCATCCGCGAGACCGAGGCCTTCGTTTCCAACGCCGTCGGCAACGATCCGCGCATCCCGGTCTATGCCGGCGGGAAATTTCCGCTGTCGACCTATCTCGCCGGCGAGGTCCGCGCAATGCTGGCCGATCCCGGCCGCTGGAAGGCGTTGCCCGACCAGGTGTCCGACTGGCTGCGGTTCCAGGCGGAGAAATCGGTGCTGCCCAGGCGCGAAGACCTGCTGGTGGAGACGTTTCCGCGCGGCCAGCGTCACTACATGGTGACCTATCCCTTCGAGGGGCGGCTGGCCCACCAGACGCTCGGCATGCTTTTGACGCGCCGGCTCGACCGCGCCGGCGCCCGGCCGCTCGGCTTCGTCGCCACCGACTATTCGATAGCGGTGTGGGCGCTCGACGACATGGGGTCGCTGTTCAAGCGCGGCAAGCTGCCGTTGTCGACGCTGTTCGACGAGGACATGCTGGGCGACGACCTCGAGGCCTGGCTGGCCGAAAGCTGGCTGCTCAAGCGCACTTTCCGCAACTGCGCGCTGATCTCGGGGCTGATCGAGAAGCGCCATCCCGGCCAGGAGAAGAGCGGCCGCCAGGTGACGGTGTCGGCCGACCTGATCTATGATGTGCTCAGGACGCACGAGCCCGACCACCTGCTGCTGCAGGCGACGCGCGCCGACGCGGCGACCGGCCTGCTCGATGTCAGCAGGCTTGCCGAGATGCTCTCGCGCATCCGCGGCCGAATCGTGCATAAGCACCTCGAACACATCTCGCCGCTCGCCGTGCCGGTCATGCTGGAGATCGGCCGGGAAAGGGTGGCCGGCGAGGCCAACGAGACGCTGCTCGAGGAGGCGTCGCTGGTCGAAGAGGCAATGGGAAGCGGATGACGGCCGTCCCTCTCGAAAAGGATGCGGTGCGCGGCGGCATGATCTCCGTCGCCGGCGAGCTCGCGCTGTGCGACCGGCGCGGCGCGCTGTTCTTTCCCGACCACGGCCTGCTCGCGGTCTCGGATCTGCATCTGGAGAAGGGATCGTCGGCGGCACGGCGCGGCTCGCTGCTGCCGCCCTACGACACGGCGGCGACGCTGGCCTGCCTGAAGACGGTGATCGACGACTTTTCCCCGAAGATCGTCGTCAGCCTGGGCGACAGCTTTCATGACGGCGAGGGCTCGGCGCGTATGCCCGAACTTTTTCGCTCGCGGCTTGCCGCGCTGATGGCCGGCCGCGACTGGTTCTGGGTGAGCGGCAACCACGATCCCGATCCGCCGGCCGGCATCGGCGGCGACAGCGTGCGCGAGATTTCGGTCGGCTCGGTGCTGTTCCGCCACGAGCCGTCGCGCGAGGCCGGCGAGGGCGAGATCGCCGGGCACCTGCATCCCTGCGCGCGCATCGTCCAGCGCGGCCGCTCCGTGCGCCGCCGCTGCTTCGCCACCGACGGCAGCCGCGTCGTCATGCCGGCCTTCGGCAGCTACACCGGCTCGCTGAACGTGCTCGACCGCGCCTTCGCCGGGCTGTTCAGGCGCGACGGCTTCGTCGCCCACATGCTGGGCGCGGACCGCACCTACGCGATCGCCGGCAAGCGGCTGCTGCCGGGGTGATCAGCTGATATCGGGCATCTCGTCCGGCCATCGCCGAGCGCCATGCAGGATGCGCAGGATGCGGACCGTGTCCTCGACAATTCGATAGGCAATGACATAGGGCGTTCGCTGGACGACCAGTTCGCGTGTGCCGTCGACGCGGCCAGGCCGCCCGCTCTCCGGAAAGTCACGAAGGCGCTGGACCTGTGCGGGTAATCCTTTCGTCGATGATGGCGGCGGCTCTGCGACTGTCCTGCTCGATATGGGAGAAGATCTGGTCCCGGTCGTCCACGGCGAAGGGCGACCACTCCAGCTTCATGCCTCATTTCCGTGCACGGGCCGCGCCCAGCGCCGCGGCGCGGCGTTCGGCAAAGCGGGCTTCCACCTCGTCATGCGGGATGGCGGGCCGCCGATCGTCGAGAGCCTCCTGCACCTTCGCCCTGAACCAAGCGTCATGGGCGGCCGGATCGGTTACGAACCCCGGTGGCAAGGCGCCCTCATTGGCGACCCGCGTCAGCAGGATGCGGACGGCGTCTGACACGGTCAGTCCCATGTTGTTCAGGACGACGGTTGCGCGCTCCTTCAGGTCCGGGTCGATGCGCGTTTGCACCAGTGCGCTCGCAGTCATGGCCTTCCTTTCCAGCCCCCAGGATGGAAGATAACGTAATTCAGCTGAATTACAAGGATGCTGCTCCATCAATCCCGCCGGAACACGATGCGGCCGAGCCAGCCGGTGACGATCGCCAGGCCGACGGCGCAGAAGCCGTAGAACAGGCTGTGGTTGCGCGACAGGCGGAACAGCATCTGCTCGAAGCCTGATTTCACGATCGCCAACTGCGCCGAGGTCTCCTTGATGAACAGGCCGTTGCGGAACAGGAAGGCGCGTGCCTTGTGCGTGCCGACGGGCACGTCGGGAGCGAGCCGCAGTGAGGCGCGGAACAGGTTCGACGACAGGAACTGCACGCCGCCGATGCGCTCGTTGAACAGGCCCACGGCCTCCTTGCGCTCGCGCAGCGCCGTCCGGAATTCCTGCAGCGTCGCCGGGTTGTCGACGATCTCGGCCGGCTGGATGTGGATGAAGTCGGTGCCCAGCGCCAGCTGCCGGTAGCTGTTCTGGTCGGTGATGTCCTGCGGCATGCGCGTGGTGGCGATCGAATAGGATTCAGGCACGTTGACGAAGGATTCCGACTGCGTGTTCATCCAGATGCCGAGCACGCGGCTCTTGCGGCGCACGGTTACCAGCCGGCCCGGCCCTTCGAGCACGACGATGACATCGTAGCGGCCCTGCCGGTTGATCAGCGGGTCGGGGTTTTCGAGCGAGCCGAAGATCGTCAGGTCGGCGCCGGCGAAGTCGGCGGTGATGCGGATGACGTCGGTAGACAGGCCGATCTGGATGCCCTCGGGCAAGGGAGGCGGCTGCAGCGGCACCGGTCCCTGCGCCGCCGCCGGGCTGGCCCAGGCCGCGGCGGCCAGGGCTAGCGTGGCGAGCAGGCGGCGTCTCATCGCTCAGATTCCCGGCGCCAGCGAGTAGATGCTGGGCGGCGGCAGGAACAGGTCGAAGGCGAGCCTTATCGCCACCGCCAGCACCAGCATCGCCAGCAGCGCCCGCAACTGCTCGCCGCGCAACCGCTGGCCGGCCTTGGCGCCGTATTGCGCGCCGGCGACGCCGCCGACCATCAGGATGAAGGCGAGCACGATGTCGACCGTCTGGTTGGTCTCGGCGTGCACGATCGTCGTGTAGGCGGCCACGAAGATAATCTGGAACAGCGACGTGCCGACGACGATGTTGGTGGGCACCTTGAGCAGATAGATCAGCGCCGGCACCATGATGAAGCCGCCGCCGACGCCCATCACCGAGGACAGCAGGCCGATGCCGGCACCGAGCCCGAGCACCGGGATCACGCTGACGAACAGCTTCGATGTGCGGAAGCGCATCTTCAGCGGCAGGCGGTGGATCCAGTTGTGCTGGCCGGGCCGCTTCAGCGAGGGCTGGACCCCGCCCTTGCTGCGGCGGATGGCGTTGACGCTCTCCACCAGCATCAGTCCGCCGACCGTGCCCAGGAAGGCGACGTAGGTGAGCGAGATGATGAGGTCGAGCTGGCCGAGGCTCCTCAGCAGCGCGAAGATGTAGATGCCGATCGTCGAGCCGAAGATACCGCCGGCCAGCAGCACCGTCCCGAGCTTGACGTCGAGCGTGCCGCGCTTGAAATGCGCCAGCGCGCCGGAGAAGGACGAGGCGATGACCTGGTTGGCGCCGGTTGCGACGGCGATCGCCGGCGGGATGTTGTAGAAGATCAGCAGCGGCGTGATGAGGAAGCCGCCGCCCACCCCGAACATGCCCGACAGGAAGCCGACCGCCGCGCCCATGGCGAGCAGGACGAGGACGTTGACCGACATTTCCGCGATCGGGAGATAAATGCCCACCCGTCAAACTCGACTGCAAATGCGGTGCCGCGAAGCGTGCCGAAACACCCTCGTGACGTAGAAAGCTCATGCGCCGACATTACGGCGAAGTCAAACTTCGCCGCGAGACGGAAACAAAAATTATCTCAATGAGTTAAATTCGCGCGAGCGAGCCCGTTCGGGCCTCGCGGAATCGCTCTCTACTTCTTCTCGAGCAGCGCGCGCACCAGCTTCTCGTCGACCTCGCCGGTGGCCGCCATGCCGTTGTCCTTCTGGAAGGCCATGATGGCGTTCTTCGTTCTTTCGCCCATCACGCCGTCGGCGCCGCCGGCGTCGTAGCCGTTCTTGTTGAGGATGCGCTGGATGTTGCCGATCGCCTTCTTCATGTCGATGCCGGCAGTCGTGGTCGGGGCTTCCTGCCAGGATTCCGGGATCTCGACCGAATTGGTCTCCGGATCGAGCGGCTTGGCCTTCCAGGCCTCCACGTCGGCACGCGCCTTGGTCAACTGCTCCGGCCGCAGCGAATTGGCGATCTCGTCGCGCTTGGCGCCGGCGTCGCGGTCGCCCGCCTTGGCGGCGAGCGCGAACCATTTGTAGGACTCCTCCAGGCTCTGCGGCACGCCCACGCCCTTGGCGGCGAGGATGCCGAGGTTGAACTGGCTGTCCTTGACGCCGAGGTCGGCGGCGCTCCTGAACCAGCGCGCGGCCGACTCGTTGTCGGTGGTGCCGTCGGCGCCCATCGCATAGAGCACCGCCAGATTGTGCATGGCGCTGGCATTGCCCTGCTCGGCGGCGAGCTGGTACCAGGTCTTCGCCTTTTCGACGTCGCGCTCGACGCCCATCGCCTTCTCGTAAAGGTTGCCGATCCGGTATTGCGCCGGCGCGAAGCCGAGTTCCGCCGACTTCTCGTACCAGCTTGCCGCCTGCTGCATGTCGGCCTTGATGCCGCGGCCGTCCGCATAGCGCGAGCCGAGCTCGAACAGCGCCTTGGCGTCGCCGGCCTCGGCCGCCTCGCGCAGCGCCTGCGGCCCGGCGTCGTCCGGGACGTCGAGGGATATGATGGTGGTCGCCGCCGGGGCGGCCGCCTCGTCCGTCGACGGCGTCGGGACAGCCGCGACGGTCGCCGGCGCCGCCGTGTCGGCGGGGAGCGTTGCAGCGGGTGTCTCGGCGACCGGAGTCGCCTGCCGCGGCGCTTCGTCAGTTACGTTCACCGCGTCGCCGGGCGCGGCTTCGGCGACCGGCCGATCGGCTCCGGTCGTTTCCGGCTGGGCGGCAGCGACGTCGTCCATGTCATCCGCGGCATCGGCCGGCGGATCAAACGGCACGTCGAGGGCGGCCGTCTCCGGCAGCTTCTCGGCCACGAGCGGGATGGCGGCGTGGTCGCCGCTTCGGCCGAAATAGGCCTTGCCGAGCTGCAGGCCGGCCAGCACCACCATGATCGCGGTGGCCGCCATCAGGATGGGCTTGCGGTGTTTGCGGAAGACATTGGCGATCTTCCGGCCGCGCGCCGCCTTCGGCACGCCCTCGCCGCGTTTGGCGATTTCGGCCTCCGCCGCGGCCGCCTGGGCGGCGCGCCGGGCCGCAGCGATGAAATCCGCCTTGGCCGCATTGTTGTCGCCGACACGGCCGTTCTGTCCGCGTTCCTCGCGCACGCGCCGCATGATGGCGTTGAGATCCGGCGTGCCCGAGCCCGGCTCCAGCGGCCGGTTGGCGATCTTGGGATCCAGCGGCTCGTCGAGGGCGGCCTCGACCGCCAGTTCGACCGGGCTCTTCGCGTCCGCCGAAGACTCGGTCCTTGGCTCTGCCGCGGCATCCTTGCGGCCGAGCGCCCGGGTCAGGCCGCTGAGCAGCGATTTCGACCGTGGCGCGGCGGGACGCTCGTCGGCGCGATCCGAACCGACAGCCGCGATCGCGGCTTCGGCAGCGGCCTCGGCGGGAGAACGGGTGGTCGTCATGGCGGCTTTCGGCTGGAGGGGCTCCTCCGACCGGGCGGGAAGGCCGTCGTCATGACCGGCATGCAGCGGCGGCGGGTTGTCCAGCTCCATCACCCGCCCGTTCGCCGGGCGTGGTGCGGCCGCTGCCGGCTCCCCCGTCTCCAGCGTGCCGAGCCGGTCGACGATCTTGATTAGCGTGTCGTGGATCGCTTCGAAGGTCTTGGTGTTGCGTTCGTCCGAGCGCCGGGTCAGCATCTCCAGCGCCTTGAGGTCCTGCGTCAGCCCGTCCACGGCGGCAAGATGCGGCTGCGATCCGTCGAAGCTGCGCATGGCGGCCTCGGCCGCCTGCCGGGCGACCTGCAGGATGGACTCGCGGTTGCCGGCAATGTGGCGTTCCAGCTCGGTGATGCGCGGGCCGATGTCCTCCAGTTCGGGAAGGGACGCCGAAGGACGGCTGAGATGGCCGGACAGCGCCGCGACCTGGTTTTCCAGGCTGCGGATGAGGTCGGGGTCGATGCCGGCGAATTTCGATGCATTGGCGTCGATGCGCGCGGAGATGTTCTCCAGCCGCTTTTCCAGGCCGCGGATCATCTCGCCGCCCGCCCCGGTCGAGGAACCGGCGAGCTGCTGCGTCAGCTCGGCGAAGCGGGCATCGATGACGTCCATGACCCGGGACGTGTCGAGCGTCTCGGCGGTGCGCAGGTCGATCCGCTCGGCGACGTCGTCGAGCCGCCGCTCGAGATCGCGGAACATCAGATTGCCGTGCTCGATGGCGTCGCCCTGGCGGCGCTCGATCATGGCGGAAAGCACGTCGAAGCGCTGGTCGATGCTGGCCAGCATGGCCTGGCGCTCGGCGTCTGCCGGCGTCCTGTCCAGTTTCTCGGCGATCGTCAGAACCTGCCGGGACAGATGCTCCATCGCCCGTTCGGGGAATGCGCCCTGCGCCGCGAGCTCGTCGACACGCTGCGAAAGCGTGTTCAGGCGGTCGACGACCTCCGCCGACGGACGGTCCTCGACGAGTTCGTCGATCTGCCGGGCCAGTGCGGAGATCCTGGCTTCGATGCGCTGAAACGGCTCCGGGTCGATGACAGGAGACTGGACGGCCGCGGTCGAGGCGACGATCGCCCGCGAGATCTCGTCGAGGCGCTCCTCGATCAGGCGGAACATCTCCGGCGCCTGATGCTCGTTATGGTTGACGAAATGGTCGAGCGCGCCGGCCAGCGTGCGCAGCTTGTCCTCCAGCGAGCGCAGGGATAGCGATTCCGGCAGGCCGTTCACCGCCTCGCCGATCGACTGCAGCCGTTCGGAAAGCGCCGCGATTTCCGGGTCGGGCGCGCTGTGCCGCTCGTCCACGCGGTTCTCGAAGGCGGTCCAGCGGCGATCGAACTCGTCCCAGCGGCGGTGCGACGAGCGCACGGTCTCCTCGCGCGCCAGCGTGTCGAGCGCGGCGCGGACCTGCTCGATATCGGTGCGCAGTGCGCCGACGGCCCGATCGTCGGTGCGTTCCGACAAGTCCGAGATGGCATGCGAGATCCTGTCGATCTCGGAGGCGAGGCCGGCTCCCAGCGCGGCGGCGTCGCCACTGGAGGCGAGCATCCGTCCGAGCTCGCCGCGCAGCGCCTCGAATTCCGTCTGCATGTTGGAGGCCACCTGCTGGCGCAGATCCTCGCGCAGGCTCTTCAGCTCGCCGGCGATGCGTCCGGCCGAGGCGATGCCCTCTTCCTGGTCGCGGATGCGGTCGAAATCGCGCGGCAGCGACCGGTAGGACGGCTCGAGGTCCGGCCGGCGCACTTGCCTGTCCTGCGTCCGGGGGACGTCGAAAGCGGCTGGGCGCTGCGGCCGGGCGCTGTCGCCGCGGTCGCGGCTGTAATCGTGCAGCACCTCGCGGGAGCGGTCGAGCCTGTTCTCAAGATTCTGCAGCGATTGCGTGATCTGCTCGAGCGTGGTGCTCGCCCTGCGCTGCCGGCCTGTGTTGAGGGTATCGAGATACGTTCGCTTGCTGTTCATCGAAACGCCTGTCCGCCTGTGCTGGCTCAGCCAGCGCTCCCTCTCTCCTCGGGGCCGGAAGCGTCGCATACCGCGAGAAGGAGACCTCCGCGCGCCGCTCCGAAAGGTCGTGAAGAATTCGCTACAGGATAATCACGAGAGCCCGTCACGCGCACATTTCGCCCATCGTGGTAAACAAGCCGTTAACCAACCTTAACTTCTTTGCCGTGCGCCCGAGTGCCGCGCGGGCGGGGGTTTTCGAGCGCAGAACGTGTTAAATACAACTTTTGGGCGATTGCGACGTAAGGTGAGGGCCTCTATATGGCCGCCTCAATTACGTAGACGTAAGAAGGAGCCATGCGGCGCCCGTCTTGCATTCGTGTCAACCATGCGAAGCCGCGACCCCCGAGCGGCTTCGGGACGAGCATCCGGCTTCGGCCGCGATCTCCAGCCGGGGACGAATGACAAAAATGATGAAACCAATGAGGGTCGGCGACTATGCCGGCGCAAATTCCGCCGTTTCCGATGCCGAAGGCGACGACGAAGGCCTTCTCAAGATCGGCGACATGGCAAAGCTGTTCGGCGTGACGCTGCGCACGCTGCGCTTCTACGAGGACAAGGGCCTGCTCAGCCCGAAGCGCGAGGGCAGCCAGCGCCTCTACACGCGGCGCGACCGGGCCCGGCTGAAGCTCATCCTGCTCGGCCGCAAGGTCGGCTTCTCGCTGCGCGACGTGAAGCAGGTGATGGATCTCTACGATCCGACCGGCTCCAACGCCAAGCAACTGCGCATGACGCTCGACAAGTCGGAGAAGCAGCTGGGCCGGTTGCAGAAGCAGCGCGCCGCGATCGACGACGCGATGGACGAGCTCGGCAAGCTGATGGCGGCGGTGCGCCGTATGCTGGCGGAGCGCTCGGTGGCGACCTCCAACGCGGCCTGAGGCCGCGGCACGTCGCCGCGCTCCTGGCTTTTCGCACGAAGGGCGGGGGACCGATCGGTCCGCCGCTCTTTTTTTGTTGATGGCGGCGCGCCGCGATCGGGGTCGAAAGGCACCTGGTTAACTCCAGTCGGAGCCTGGAACCCTCACGCAGCAGATTGACGTTTACGCAAACGTCAATTATGAGTCGGCAAGTCGTTCGTCGTCGGCTGCTTCGGATGCGGCCGGCCCATGCCGCGATCAGGAGGAAGCATGCCGACCTACAGGGCGCCGGTCCAGGACACGCTGTTCGTGCTGAAGGAGGTGCTCGGCTACGAGCGCTACAGCAACCTGCCGGGCTTCGCCGATGCCAGCCCGGACGTGCTCGAGGCGATCCTCGACGAGGCGGCCAAGCTCGCCGAGAACGTGATGCAGCCGCTGAACCGCGTCGGCGACATGCAGGGCTGCGTGCGCAACGACGACGGCTCGGTGACGACGCCGAAAGGTTTCAAGGAGGCCTTCGACCAGTATCGCGAGGGCGGCTGGCTGGGGCTCGCCGTGCCGGCGGAGTTCGGCGGGCAGGGGCTACCCTACTGCCTCCACACCGCCGTCGGCGAATACATGGTCTCGGCCAACATGGCGCTGATGATGTATCCCGGCCTGACCCAGGGCGCCATCGCCGCCATCCTGACCCACGGCTCGGATGCGCAGAAAGAGACGTACCTTCCCAGGATGGTCGAGGGCGCCTGGACCGGCACTATGAACCTGACCGAGCCGCATTGCGGCACCGATCTCGGCCTGCTGCGCACCAGGGCCGTGCCGCAGGCGGACGGCTCCTACAGGATCTCCGGGCAGAAGATATTCATCTCGGCCGGCGAGCACGACCTGGCCGACAACATCGTCCACCTGGTTCTCGCCCGCATCGAGGGCGCACCGCAGGGCACCAAGGGCATCTCGCTGTTCATCGTGCCGAAGTTCATCCCGGACGCCGACGGCAATCCGGGCGAGCGCAACGGCGTCTCCTGCGGCTCCATCGAGGAGAAGATGGGCATCCACGGCAATTCGACCTGCGTCATGAACTATGACGAGGCGACCGGCTGGCTGATCGGCGGCGAGAATGCCGGGCTGAGGGCGATGTTCACCATGATGAACGAGGCGCGGCTCGGCGTCGGCCTGCAGGGCCTGGGCGTCGGCATTGCCGCCTACCAGAATGCCGTCGCCTATGCCCAGGAGCGGCTGCAGGGCCGTTCCCTCTCCGGCCCGAAGGCGCCGGACAAGCCGGCTGACCCGATCATCGTCCATCCCGACATCCGCCGCGGCCTGATGACCATGAAGGCCTTCAACGAGGCCGGCCGTGCGCTGACGCTGTGGACGGCGATCCGCTCCGACGTCGCCAACCGCTCCGGCGACGATCACGACCGCGAGGCGGCCGACGACGCGCTCGGCCTGATGACGCCGATCGTCAAGGGCGTGCTCACCGACAAGGGGTTCGAGAATGCGGTGATGGCCCAGCAGGTGTTCGGCGGCCACGGCTATATCGAGGAGCACGGCATGAGCCAGTTCGTGCGCGACGCCCGCATTGCCATGATCTATGAGGGCGCCAACGGCATCCAGGCGCTCGACCTCGTCGGCCGCAAGCTCGCCCTCAACGGGGGCCGCGCCGTGCAGGCCTTCTTCAAGGAGGTCGGCGCCTTCTGCGAGGAGAACCGCGCGGACGAGAAGATGGCGCCGTTCACCAAAGCGCTGAAGAAGGGCCTCAACGACCTGCAGGCGGCGACCATGTGGCTGATGCAGAACGCCATGGCCAAGCCCGACAATGCGGGTGCCGCCTCGACCGACTACCTGCACCTCTTCGGCCTGGTGTCGCTGGGCTACATGTGGGGCCTGATGGTGAAGGCGGCGCAGGCGAAGCTGGCGGAAGGCGCCGGCGACACGGCCTCCTTCTACGAGCACAAGATCGTCACCGGCCGCTATTTCATGGAGCGCGTGATGCCCGAGACGGCGGCCCACCTCGCCCGCATCTCGACCGGCGCCGACACGATGATGGCGCTGCCGGCGGAGGCGTTCTAAGGTTTGGATATGAGAAAGGTCGCGCTCCTTCGCACCCCCCTCTGTCCTACCGGACATCTCCCCCGCAAGGGGGGAGATTGGCCGGCCGCTCCGATTTCGCCAGTCTCCAACGTCGCGAAAAGAGTCGCGAGGCCGCAACTGCCAATCTCCCCCCTTGCGGGGGAGATGTCCGGCAGGACAGAGGGGGGTGTGGCGGCCTTCACCATTTCCAGGTCGCGCCCATGACCGATCCCGCCACCATCCTCGGGCTGCCGAAACCCGCCTGGGCGGGCGAGGACGTCGCCATGCTCTACGACATGGCGCGGCGCTTCATGGCCGACGAGATCGCGCCGCACTACGAGGCCTATGAGAAGAACGAGGTCGTCGACCGCTCGGCCTGGGAGAAGGCCGGCGCGGCAGGGCTGCTCTGCGCGTCGATGCCGGAGGAATATGGCGGTTCGGGCGGCACCTACGCGCATGAAAGCGCCATCATCGAAGCCATCGGCCACACCGGCGTCGACGGTTTCGGCATCGTGCTGCACAACGCCATCGTTGCGCCCTACATCCTCCACTACGGCTCGGAGGAGCAGAAAAGGAAGTGGCTGCCGAAGCTGGCGACCGGCGAGTTGATCGGCGCTATCGCCATGACCGAGCCCGGCGCCGGCTCCGACCTGCAGGGCGTCAAGACGCGCGCCGACAAGGACGGCAACCAGTATCGCATCAACGGCTCGAAGACCTTCATCACCAACGGGCAGCACGCCAACCTGGTCATCGTGGTGACCAAGACCGATCCGGCCAAGGGCGCCAAGGGCACCTCGCTGATCGTCGTCGAGACCGACGGCGCCGAAGGTTTCGAGCGCGGCCGCAACCTCGACAAGATCGGCATGAAGGCCAACGACACGTCGGAGCTGTTCTTCACCGATGTGCGGGTGCCGACCGCCAACCTGCTCGGCCACGAGGAAGGGCAGGGTTTCGTCCAGCTCATGCAGCAGCTGCCGCAGGAGCGCCTGCTGATCGCCGGCCAGGCCATCGCCATGATCGAGCGGGCGCTCGCCGTCACCATAGACTATGTCAAGGAGCGGAAGGCCTTCGGCCAGCCGATCATCGAGTTCCAGAACACGCAGTTCAAGCTGGCGGAGCTGAAGACCGAGGCGACGGTCGGCCGCGTCTTCTACAACGACTGCGTCGCCCGGCACATCGCCGGCGGGCTCGACCCGGCGACGGCCTCGATGGCGAAATACTGGCTCTCCGACCTGCAGTGCAAGGTCGTGGATGAATGCCTGCAGCTCTTCGGCGGCTACGGCTACATGAACGAATACCCGATCGCCCGCATGTACCGCGACGCCCGCGTGCAGCGCATCTATGGCGGCACCAACGAGATCATGAAGCTGCTGATCGCAAGAGGCCTGTAGGGAGCGGAACGGTGCAACGGATCGACCACAATCCCGTGGAAGGCATCTACCCGGCGGACGACTACATCCACGCCGTGGAGGTCCGCGATCCCAGGCGCTTCCTGTTCGTGGCCGGCACGATGGGGCTCAATCCGGACTGGTCGGCGGGCAGGACGGTCGACGAGCAGCTCGACCTGATTTGGTCCAACATCCGCACCATTCTCGCCAGCGCCGACATGTCGGTCGACAACGTCGTGCGGGCGACGAGTTACCTGCGCGACCGCGCCTATGCCGAGAAGAACGCTGCCGCCCGGCTGAAGGCGCTGGGCGGGCGCAGGATTCCAACAACCGTCATCGTCGCCGAGACCCTCGCCGACGACTGGCTCATCGAGATCGAAGTCATCGCTGCGGCCTGACGCGAGAGGCCTCTGAAGGGGATTGCCGTGGGTGCCTGGGGCTCCAAGATATTCGAGAACGACGACGCTGCCGACTTCGTCGCGGCGTTCGAGCAGGAGGGCGTAGTCGCGATTTCGCGGGCCCTCGATGCCGCATGCCGGCCCGGTTCCTACATCGAAGCCCCCGAAGGTTCGGTCGCGCTGGCTGCCGCGGCGATGGTCGCGGCCGCCAATGGTGTCTCCGGTCTTCTGTCCGAGCCCGCGCAGTCTGCATTGAATGGGGTGACCAACTGGCAGGCGTTGACTGGACTGAAGGGAAAGGCGCGCCGCGCCGTAGATTGTGTCGACGGCCCCAGTTCCGAATTGATCGAATTGTGGGATGACGCTGTGGCTGATGACGCAGCGGGGTTCAGAGCTGAGTTGAAACGTTTGCGGGATGCGCTGCGCTGACGGTGGCTTCAGCCCGCAAATTGAAGGAAGGAAAAGATCATGCCCGAAGCCTATGTCTACGACGCCGTGCGCACGCCGCGCGGACGCGGCAAGAAGGACGGATCGCTGCACGAGGTGCCGGCCGTGCGGCTCGGCGCAAAAGTGCTGGAGGCGGTGCGCGACCGCAACGGTCTCGACACGTCGCAGGTCGACGACATCATCTTCGGCTGCGTCGACCCGGTCGGCGAGGCCGGCTCGGTGATCCCGCGCTCGGCCGCCTTCGAGGCCGGCTACGACACCAAGGCGCCTGGCATGCAGATCTCGCGCTTCTGCGCGTCGGGCCTCGACGCCATCAATTTCGGGGCGGCCAAGATCGCGCAGGGCGCCGACGAGATCGTGATCGCCGGCGGCGTCGAATCGATGAGCCGCGTCGGCATGGGCATGTCCGGCGGCGCCTGGTTCATGGACCCATCCGTCGGCCTGCCCGGCTGGTTCATGCCGCAGGGCGTCTCGGCCGACCTCATCGCCACCAGATACGGTTTTTCTCGCGACGACGTCGACGCCTATGCGGTGGAGAGTCAGAAGCGCGCGGCGAAGGCTTGGGAGAAGGGCTATTTCAGGAAATCGGTCATCCCGGTGAAGGACCAGAACGGCCTCACCATCCTCGACCATGACGAGCACATGCGGCCCACGACCGACATGCAGGCGCTGGCCTCGCTCAATCCCTCCTTCGTCATGCCTGGCGAGATGGGCGGCTTCGACGCGGTCGCCGTGCAGCGCTATCCCGAGCTGGAGGAAGTCAACCACGTCCACCACGCCGGCAATTCCTCCGGCATAGTCGATGGCGCGGCCGCCGTGCTGCTCGGCTCCAAGAAAGCAGGCAAGGCGATGGGCCTGAAGCCGAGGGCGCGCATCAAGGCTTTTGCCAACATCGGCTCCGAGCCGGCGATGATGCTGACCGGCCCGGTCGACGTCACCGAGAAGCTGTTGAAGCGCGCCAGGATAAAGCTCGAGGACATCGACCTGTTCGAGCTCAACGAGGCCTTCGCCTCGGTCGTGCTGCGCTACATGCAGGCCTTCGAGATCGACCCCGACAGGATCAACGTGAATGGCGGCGCCATAGCCATGGGCCATCCGCTCGGCGCCACCGGCGCGATGATCTTCGGCACGGTGCTGGACGAGCTGGAGCGGCGCGATTTGAACACGGCGCTGGTGACGCTCTGCATCGGCGCCGGCATGGGCACCGCCACCATCATCGAGCGGGTATAACGCGGTATCCCTCCCCCTTGAGGGGTGGGGGGCCGCGACGCGGCCGGGTGGGGTCGGGGCGGCAGTGCTCCGGCGCCCAGCCAGGCCGAGACATTGAGATGACCCCACCCGACCCGCTTCGCGGGTCACCCTCCCCTGAAGGGGGAGGGAAGACGCCGCGCCAAGGAGACGCTCTCCAATGACCTACACCAACTTCACCGTCGAGACCGACGCCGACGGCATCGCCCTCGTCACCTGGAACATGCCGGACCGTTCGATGAACGTCTTCACCGAGGAGGTGATGAACGAGCTCGACAGGATCATCGACCAGGTCGCCGGCGACGCGGCGATCAAGGGCGCGGTAATCACCTCGGGCAAGGACAGCTTTTCCGGCGGTGCCGATCTGAACATGCTGAAGCGTATGCTCGGCGTCTTCCACGCCGAGAAGGCGAAGGACCCGGAAAAGGCGACCAAACTGCTGTTCGAGGGCGCGGGCCGCATGGGCTGGCTGTGGCGCAAGCTGGAGACGTCGGGCAAGCCGTGGGTGTCGGCGATCAACGGCACCTGCATGGGCGGCGCCTTCGAGCTGTCGCTGGCCTGCCACGGCCGCGTCGCCGCCGATGGCGACAAGGTCAAGATGGCGTTGCCGGAGGTCAAGGTCGGCATCTTCCCCGGCGCCGGCGGCACCCAGCGCGTGCCGCGGCTCGCCAACACCCAGGAAGCTCTGCAGATGCTGACGACCGGCCAGTCGCTGACGCCCAAGCGCGCCAGGCAGATGGGCCTGATCCACGAGGTCGCCGAGCCGAAGAAGCTGGTCGAGACCGCCAAGGCGATGATCAAGGGCGGGCTGAAGCCGGTCCAGCCCTGGGACGAGAAGGGCTTCAAGATTCCCGGCGGGCCTGTCTATTCGGCGGCCGGCGCAAACCTGTGGCCGCCGGCGATCGCCATTTCGCGTCGCGAGACCTTTGGCAACTATCCCGCCGTCACCGCCATCCTGAAATGCGTCTACGAGGGGCTGCTGGTGCCCTTCGAGACCGGGCTGCGGATCGAGCAGCGCTATTTCACCGAGATCATGCAGTCGACCGAAGCGGCGATGATGATCCGTTCGCTGTTCGTGTCGCTGCAGGAGCTGAACAAGGGCGCGCGCCGCCCGCAAGGCGTCAATCCGACGAAATTCAGGAAGATCGGCGTGCTCGGCGCCGGCTTCATGGGCGCCGGCATCGCCTATGTCACCGCCAAGGCGGGCATTCCGGTGGTGCTGCTCGACCGTGACATGCCGTCGGCCGAGAAGGGCAAGGCGCATTCGGACAAGCTGATCTCCGAGGCGGTGGCCAAGGGCCGCGCCAAGGCGGAGGACAAGGACAAGCTGCTAGCCCTGATCACGCCGACCGACGACTATGCGAAGCTCGAAGGCTGCGACCTCGTCGTCGAGGCGGTGTTCGAGGATTCGGAGGTGAAGAAGGGCGCTATCGAGAAGGCGGAGGCCGTGCTGAAGTCGTCCGCGACCTTCGCCTCCAACACCTCGACGATTCCCATCACGTCGCTGGCCAAGAACTCGGCGCGCCCTAAGAATTTCATCGGCATCCACTTCTTCTCGCCGGTCGACCGCATGATGCTGGTCGAGATCATCCTCGGCAAGAAGACCGCCGACAAGGCGCTGGCCGTGGCGATGGACTATGTGCGCGCCATCGGCAAGACGCCGATCGTCGTCAACGACACGCGCGGCTTCTACGTCAACCGCTGCGTGCTGCGCTACATGGCCGAGGCCTTCCGCATGCTGATCGAGGGCGTTCCGGCGCCGATGATCGAGAACGCGGCAAGGATGGCCGGCATGCCGGTCGGGCCGCTGGCGCTGACCGACGAGACGGCGATCGACCTCGCCCAGAAGATCATGCGCCAGACCAAGCGCGATCTCGGCGACAAGGCCGTCGATCCGGCGCAGATGGCGCTGATCGACACCATGGTTGACACGCATGGCCGCTTCGGCCGCAAGAACGGCAAGGGTTTTTACGACTATCCGGCCAAGCCGGCGAAGAAGAAGCTGTGGCCCGGCCTGAAGGACCTTTATCCGCAGAAGGCGCCGGAGAAGGTCGACGTCGAGGAACTGAAGCAGCGCCTGCTCGTCACCATCGCGCTGGAGGCGGCGCGCGTCATGGAGGAGGGCATCGTGTCGGACCCGCGCGAGGCCGATGTCGGCTCGATCCTCGCCTTCGGCTTCGCGCCCTATACCGGCGGAACGCTGTCCTACATCGACGGCATTGGGGCGGAAGCCTTCGTCGCGCTGTCCAAGAAGCTGCGCAAGAAATACGGCGACCAGTTCAAGGCGCCCAAGCTGCTTGTCGACATGGCGGAAAAGGGCGAGACCTTCTACCAACGCTTCGATCCCTACGCGAAGGGCGAGGAAAAGCAGGCGGCGTGACCGGCGCATGTATGTCTGGGCGCGCTTTGCGCGGGTGACGGCCACGGCGAAAAGCCGTGGCCCCTACAGCGTCGGGTCGGAGAGCCGGCTGGCGTTCCGCTGCCTGCCGACCGACATCGACTTCAACCTGCATCTCAACAATGCCCGCTACATGATGCTGGCCGACCTCGGCCGCATCGACATCTTCCTGCGCAGCGGCGTGTGGGCGCTGGCGCGCGAGCGCGGCTGGGCGCCGATGCTGGGCGGCCTGCAGACGGCGTTCGTGCGCGAGATAAGGTTGTGGCAGCGCTTCGAGGTCGTCTCATCGCTGGAGACCTGGGAAGGAACGGCGGTGATCGGCCGGCACAGCTTCGTCCTGGAGGACGGCACCACAGCGGCGGTCATCGCCACGACGGCCGGCGTATATGACCGCCCGGGCCGCCGCTTCATTCCGATGGACGAGTTGATGCGGCTGCTCGGCCAGGAGGCGGCGCCGCGCCTGCCGACCGAGGCGGAGCGCGCTTTCATCGCCTCACATGCCGGCCTGCGCGAGCTGGCGAAGGCGGGCGGGTGATCACCGCCCGGCGGCACCACGAGGCGGAGGTCCAAGTGATCAGGTTTCTCCACGCCGCTCGCGATCTGACGGATGAGAATCTATATCGCGGCTGAGGGTCGGTTCTGACGAGGCCTCGGTGAAAGCGCCGATCATTGAGAGCGCGATAGACAAGTAGCCCGGCAAACGCTACAACGGACAGGTATTTTTTCCTTGCCAGGCGGAGCTGCGCGATGCTCTCGCACGAACGCGTCTGGGCGGCCATCGACGCCCTTGCCGAACGCCATTCGCTGTCCGTTTCCGGGCTCGCCAAGCGCGCCGGGCTCGATTCCACCGCCTTCAACAAGTCGAAGCGCCGGTCTTCCGACGGCCGCCCGCGCTGGCCATCGACCGAATCGCTGGCCAAGATCATCGAGGCGACGAGCTCGTCGCTCGAGGAGTTCATCGTGCTGGTCAGGGGGCAGGACGGCCGGATCGACGGGGCGCTGCCGGTGCAGCGCTCGACCGTTCCGCTGATCGGCTTTGCCCAGGCGGGAGCGGGCGGCTTCTTCGACGATGCCGGCTTCCCGGCCGGCCACGGCTGGGACCTGGTCGAGCTGCCGGTGCAGGCCGCCGGCAACGCCTATGCGCTGCAGGTGCAGGGCGATTCCATGCTGCCCGTCTACCGCGACCGCGACGTGCTGATCGTCGAGCCGGGCGCCACGGTCCACAAGGGCGACCGCGTCGTCGTCAAGACCACTGCCGGCGAGGTCATGGCGAAGGTGCTGGCGCGTCGCAACGCCCGCGAGATCGAGCTGTTGTCGATCAATCCCGAGCATCCGGTCCGGCAGATCGCCATGCGCGACGTGGAGTGGGTGGCGCGCATCGTGTGGGCGAGCCAGTAGGGTGAGGCGGTCCGTCGTTCTGCTGGTCGCCGTCGCGCTGCTTGCCGGCGGCGCGGCGCTCATCCTCGTCGGGGGTGCCGCGATCCGCTCCAGGCCGCCGGTTCCGGCCGACGTCGCGGCTGTGTCCGATCCTGCCGATGCGGACGGGAGCGCGTCGAAGCGCCTGTCCAGCGAGCGGCCTGCCTTCAAGGGCAGGGAGCGGCAGTCGGCGGCGGATGCGGGCGGCGAGGAAACGGACCAGGCGGCCGCCGCGGATACCGGGCTTCCCGACGATGCCGCCGGCCCGGTCGGGACGAAAACCGGCGCTGCCGGCGGCCCGCCCGCGGCGGCGCAGCCGCCCGAGCGGCGCCAGCACATGATCCTGTTCCAGCCGGTCGCCACGGCGGCGGGCACGATCGAGGTCAAGGGTTATCGGATCGCGTTCGAAGGCATCGAGCCGATCGGGCCGGACGAGACCTGCGATGCGCAGGGACGGTCCTGGCCCTGCGGGGCGCGAGCGCGGGCCGCCTTCCGCGCCTGGCTGCGCGGCCGTTCGGTGACCTGCGAGGTGCCGCCGCAGCCCGGCTCGGAAACCATCGTCGCGCCCTGCCGCATGGGCACCGAGGACATCGCCGAATGGCTGGTCGAGAACGGCTGGGCGCGGCCCGCGGCCGATGGCCCCTATGTCGCGCTGGGCGAAACGGCGGCGCAGGCCGGCAAGGGTGTGTTCGGCGCCGCGCCGGCGATGACCGCGCCGGCCGAGGCACCGGCCGGCAGCCAACTGCCGGCGCCTCCTGCGCCGGGAGCGATCATGGCGGCTCCGGGTGCCGAGCCGCCGCCCGAGATCATCGTGCCGCCGACGACCGGGCCGGTCGACGTGTTCCCTACGCCGCCAGCGCCCCCGCCAGCGCCTGCCCAATGAGGGCACGCGTCTCGGCGACGCCGTAAAGCGCAGCGAAGGAGCCGAAGCGCGGCCCGCGCTCCTGGCCGATCAGCACCTGGTAGATCATCTGGAAGAAGGCGACGGACACGCCGGGCCCACCTTCCGGGCTCTGCTTGGTATGATCCTGGTAGCGCTCGATCTTTCGCGCTACGTTGAGCGCGGCGTTCTGGATCGCCTCGCCGTCAGCGCCGGCCGGCAGTTCGCCCAGCGCTTCCGACAGCCTCTCCAGCGCCCCGCGCTCGACTTCGTCCGGCGCGCGGTATGACTTCTGCGGCTTCACGAAATCGTCGAAGTAGCGGATGGCATAGCCGGCCAGCCGGTCGAGCTCGGGATGGGTCTCGGGCGTCACGCCCGGCGCGTGGCGGGAGATAAAACCCCACAGCACGGAGCGGTCATGCGCGTTCGACGCGCTGACCAGGTTGAGCAGCAGCGCAAAGCTCACCGGCAGCTCGATGTCAGGCGGATTGCCGTCATGGATGTGCCAGACCGGATTGCCGAGCCGCTCCTTCCACTGCTGGCGCGGATAGGCCGACAGGAACGAATAATATTCGTCGACCGCCTTCGGGATGACGTCGAAATAGAGTTTCTTCGCTTGCCGCGGCCGCTGGAACATGTAGAGCGCCAGGCTCTCTGTCGGCGCATAGGTCAGCCATTCGTCGATGCTGAGCCCGTTGCCCTTCGACTTGGAGATCTTCTGGCCGACGTCGTCCAGGAACAGCTCGTAGACGAAATGCTCCGGCGCGCGTCCGCCGAGGATTTCGCAGATGCGGTCGTAGATCGGCTGGTTGGTCTGGTGATCCTTGCCGAACATCTCGAAATCGACGCCCAGCGCCGCCCAGCGCATGCCGAAAT
>NZ_JCACER010000024.1:0-94208 GCF_059502445.1 Kumtagia sp. | reverse complement strand
CCCCCTCTCCGTCTCGGGCTTCGCCCTCGACACCTCTCCCCCACTCCGTGGGGGCGAGGAACCCAGGCTGGAGGAGCGCCGGCATCGCGGCAGCGGTTCCTCGCCCCCGCAGGGGGAGAGGTGTCGAGGGCGAAGCCCGAGGGGGAAGCGCCGGGGACGGTTTATTTTTTCGGCCCGCACCTACCTTGGAGCCGCGATGCGGGCCGGGTTCCGCTGCTGCATATGCGATTTGACCTGCCCACCCTAAGGGCAGGACAATCTCAAATCCCGGCGCCGTCGTCGAACTGCTGGCCGGCCTGGTCGCGGCGGTCGAGCCAGCGCTCGATCTCCTCGACCAGATCCTCCGGCGCGCGGCCGACGGTCTTCAAATGGATCTCCGGCCGCTCCGGCGCCTCGTAGGGCGAATCGATGCCGGTGAAATTCTTGATCTCGCCGGCCAGCGCCTTGGCGTAGAGGCCCTTGGGGTCGCGCCGGGTGCATTCCTCGATCGGCGTGTCGACGAAAACCTCCGCGAACTCGCCCTCCTCGAACAGCCGGCGCGCCATGTCGCGTTCGGCGCGGAAGGGCGAGATGAAGGAGACGATCACCATCAGGCCGGCGTCGACCATCAGCTTCGCCACCTCGGCGACGCGGCGGATGTTCTCGACCCGATCTGCGTCGGTGAAGCCGAGATCGCGGTTCAGCCCGTGGCGGATATTGTCGCCGTCGAGGATATAGGTGTGACGCCCGGCGGCGTGCAGCTTCTTTTCCAGGAGGTTGGCCACCGTCGACTTGCCGGAGCCGGACAGGCCGGTCAGCCAGAGTGCTGCCGGCTGCTGGTTCTTGGCGGCGGCGCGCGACTTCCTGGTGACGTCGAGCGACTGCCAGTGGATGTTGTCGGCGCGCCTGAGCGGATGCAGGATCATGCCGGCGCCGGCCGTCGCATTGGTGATACGGTCGATCAGGATGAAGGCGCCGGTGGCACGGTTGGCCGAAAAGCTGTCGAAGGCGATCGGTGCCTGCAGCGCGATCTTGACCTCGCCGACCTCGTTCATGGCGAGCGACCTGGCCGGCTGGTGCTCCAGGCTATTGACGTCGAGGCGATGCTTCAGCTCGGTGACCGTCGCGCTCGCCTGGTCGGTAGCGGTGCGCAGGATATAGGAGCGGCCGGGCAGCATGGCCTGCTCGTCGAACCAGACGACGGTGGCGGCGAACTGGTCGGCCACGTCCGGGCGGGCGGAAGGCGCCGCCAGCAGATTGCCGCGCGACACCTCGACCTCGTCCTCGAGCAGCAGCGTGACCGCCTGCCCCTCGACGGCACGCCGCAGGTCGCCGCCGGCCGTGACGATGCGGCGTACGCGCGACTTCTGGCCGGACTTCGCCACCACCACCTCGTCGCCGGCGGCGATCGAGCCGGACGCTACCGTGCCGGCGAAGCCGCGGAAGTCGAGATTCGGCCGGTTGACATACTGCACCGGGAAGCGGAACGGCCGCTCGGCGGAGGCGCCGTCGACGTCCACCGTTTCCAGATGCTCCAGCAGCGTCGGCCCGGAATACCAGGGCGTGTTGTCCGAGCGCTGCGAGACATTGTCGCCGTAGCGGGCCGAGATCGGGATCGGCGTGACCGAAGCGAAGCCGAGGCCACGCGCAAAGGCCGAATAGTCCTCGACGATACGGCCGTACACGCCGGCGTCGAAGCCGACTAGGTCGATCTTGTTGATCGCCAGCACGATGTGCCGGATGCCGAGCAGCGAGGCGATGATGGAATGGCGCCGCGTCTGCCGCAGCACGCCCTGGCGCGCGTCGATCAGCACGATGGCGAGATCGGAGGTCGAGGCGCCCGTCGCCATGTTGCGAGTGTACTGCTCGTGGCCGGGCGTGTCGGCGACGATGAACTTGCGGCGCGGCGTCGCGAAGAAGCGATAGGCGACGTCGATTGTGATGCCCTGCTCGCGCTCGGCCTCCAGCCCGTCGACCAGCAGCGCGAAGTCGACCTCCTCGCCGGTGGTGCCGTGACGACGCGAATCGCGCTCCAGCGCGGCGAGCTGGTCCTCGAAGATCTGGCGCGTGTCGGACAGAAGCCTGCCGATCAGCGTCGACTTGCCGTCGTCGACCGAGCCGCAGGTGAGGAAGCGCAGCAGCGACTTCCGGGTCTGGTCGGCAGCATCGAGGGGATCGATGACGGTGCCGACCAGCGCGTCCGCTTTGAGATGGCGCATCTTCAGAAATACCCTTCGCGCTTCTTCTTTTCCATCGAGCCGGCCTCGTCGCGGTCGATGGCGCGGCCCTGCCGCTCGGAGGTGGCGGCCGCGAGCGTCTCGCTGACGATGCTTTCGAGATCGGCGGCATCCGACTCGATGGCGCCGGTCAGCGGATAGCAGCCGAGGGTGCGGAAGCGGACCATGCGGTTCTCGACCGTCTCGCCCGGACGGAGTTCCATGCGATCGTCGTCCTTGAGGATGAGCATGCCGTCGCGCTCGACAACCGGCCGCTGCTTGGCGAAGTAGAGCGGCACGATCGGGATATTTTCGCGCAGGATGTATTGCCAGATGTCGGCCTCGGTCCAGTTGGACAGCGGGAAGACCCGGATCGACTCGCCGGGGGCAACGCGGGTGTTGTAGATGTTCCACATTTCCGGCCGCTGGTTCTTCGGGTCCCAGACGTGGCTGGCGTTGCGGAAGGAGAAGATGCGCTCCTTGGCGCGGCTCTTCTCCTCGTCGCGGCGCGCGCCGCCGAAAGCGGCGTCGAAGCCGTATTTGTCGAGCGCCTGGCGTAGCGCCACGGTCTTCATGATGTGGGTGTGGGTGTTGGAGCCGTGGGTGAACGGGCCGATGCCGTCGCGCACGCCGTCCTGATTGATGTGGACCAAAAGATCGAAGCCGAGCTTTCGCGCCATCTCGTCGCGGAACGCGATCATCTCGCGGAACTTCCATGTCGTGTCGACATGCAGGAACGGAAAAGGCGGCTTGGCCGGATAGAACGCCTTCATGGCCAGATGCATGAGCACGGAGGAATCCTTGCCCACCGAATAGAGCATCACCGGCTTGGCGAAGGTCGCCGCGACCTCACGAAAGATATGGATCGACTCGGCTTCGAGCCGATCGAGATGGGAAAGCTTTGCCAGCATGATGGTCCACTGCGAGACGGCGGGCCGGCCGGAACAGGGCGGCCCGGCCCAAATATCCGGATTGGCTGGCAGTCTCGCAGAAAAGCGGCTCGTCTCAAGGAGAGGCCTACCAAAAAGCCGGCGGATCGAGGGTTTCACTTCCGCCCGCGACACATTCTATGGAATCTTGTTCCTGCGTTTTCTGCGTACTCGACAGACCCAAGGAAATTCTTTCCTTCAACTTCCTGTGCGTCGGACCACTAGCCCGGCTGCGGTACGTGGATAGTATCACAATTCCACAAAATGGAACCTAACCCTTGTTCCATATGTGGGAACGTATTACTATTTGCCATGCAGGTCGTGAGCCGCAAGACGCTGGTCGCCTTCTGGGAAAAACACCCAAGAGCCGAAGCTCCGCTGTCGACCTGGTTCGTTGCCGCAAGAGCCGCGGAATGGAAGACCCCGCAGGACATCCGCAACGATTTCAGTTCCGTCGATTTCGTCGGAGACAATCGCGTCATCTTCGATATCGGGGGCAACAACTACCGGCTGATTGCTCACGTGAGCTACACCTACAAGAGCGTGCTCATAAAGTTTGTCGGCACCCACGCCGAATACGACAGGATAGACCCGGAGAAAGTCTAATGGAAAACATACGACCCATCCGCACCGAGGACGACTACGATTGGGCGATCGCCGAGGTGACGAGGTATTTCGAGAATGAGCCCGCCCCGGGCACTCCCGACGCGGACCGTTTCGTCCTGCTGACCGATATCATCGAGGCCTACGAGGACAAGCACTATCCGATCAAGGCTCCCGATCCCGTCTCCCTGATCGCCGACTATCTCGAGCGAACCGGCAAGAAGCAGTCCGCATTGGCCGAGATCATCGGATCGAAATCGAGAGCGTCGGAAATCATGAACCGGAAGCGCGCACTCAATATCGCACAAGTCCATGCTATCTCCGCGGCATGGAAGCTTCCGGCCGACGAACTGGTCAAGCCGTACCATCTTGAAGTCGAAGAGCGCGCCTGAAGCGCGACTTGTGAGCCGCTGCCTCCAATCGCCGGTCTTCAGGGCAATGCCAACACTGCGCATACTTGAAGGCGCGTACTTTGACGTATCCTTGCCCGGCAAGCCCACCAAGCCTATACTTTCTACCTGTGGGGTGCTTTCATGATCTTCATACTTCTCGAACTGTCCTGGATCGGCGCCGCGTGGGCGATCTATTGGCTCGTGCCTGCCGCCCAATGCGGTTTCTGACGCGCTTGCGTGCCGGCAGCACAGCCCTGCCGGTGGTTGTGGCGAGCGAGGAGTAGTTATGTGGACGATCGACATGACGCCTTCGACATTCAGGCAACTGGTCGTGGCGAACCTGATCGTTCCAGTCATCGGCATTGCTCTCGACCTCATGCTGTCGCCGAGCACCTACGACGGCCAGCCCTTCACGAAGTCGGATGCCATCCTGGTGGGAATCGGCCTGTTGGCCATCGTGCTCATGGTTATGACAACCATCGGCCTTTGCCGTTTCGCACGATGGTCGAGGCCTTTGGTTCTTTGGCTGACAGTGGTCGGGCTCGTGTGGATCGTGTTCGACAGCCCTTATCAAGCCCACGCATTCGCTGAAGCGATGTATGAGCTATCATCGTTGCTGACCGGCGCAGTCCTTGCAGCCGCATACTGGTCGCCGGTCAGCAGGCTGTTCGAACCAGGGCGGGCCGAGGAAGATCTGCAAGAGGTGTTCCGGTGAGCCACGCTCGCCGGTCGAAGCTCGGGCGAGCGAGGCACCAGCAGGCCATCCGGAATGGCAACACTATGCTGCGTCGGATGGGCCCTTGAATAGCCTGCCAATTGGCAGTATATTTTCCGCCAATTGACGGAGATAAAAATGTCCCTCGCCCCCGCGCCTCACGATCCTCAGGCTCTGCCGACAAATCTGGCGGATCAGGCGGCACGTGCGCGGCTCACGCCGGCGGCGGTCGCCGGCGTCGTCAGGCTCGCCGACATCTGGCGCCTGACCAGCGCCGAGATCTGCACGCTGATCGGCGACGTGTCGGAGCGAACCTGGTTCCGCATGAAGAAGGGCGAGTGGGACGGCGTGCTCTCCCAGGATTCGCTGACGCGGGTCAGCGCGCTGGTCGGCATCTTCAAGGGCTTGCGGCTCTTGTTTTCGGAACGGCTGGCCGACGAATGGGTGCGGCTGACGAACAGGGGACCGCTTTACGGCGGCCGGCGGCCCCTCGACGTGATGATCGAAGGCGGCATTCCCAGGCTGCTGCAGGTCCGTCAGCATATCGACGCCTTGCGCGGCGGACTTTGAATGCTGGTCCCGCCACGCGCCGACATTTCGCAGCGCGACACGATCCGGCTGATCTCGACGGGCAGGCTCAAGCAGCCCGTGCTGTTGCCGCTGGCCGCGAACCGGGAAGAGCTGGAGAACCTTGCGGAACTCGAAGGCGCAACCAGCGGCCGCCTGCAGGCGCAGGAAGGCGGCCTGCCCGACCTCGATCCGCGCGAGCTGGTGTTCGGCAGGCCGGGCTACACCTTCGTCAATGCCGCCTTCGCCTATACCCGCCCCGGCGGCAACCGCTTCAACGACGACGCGCGGGGCGCGTGGTACTGCGGCTTCGACGCCGACACGGCGCTCGGCGAGGTGTCGTTCCACCTGACGCGCGAGCTCGCCACTGTCGACCGGTTCGACAATGTCACCGACTATGCCGAGCTCGTGGCCGACTTCGTCGGCTCGTTCCACGACCTGCGCGGCTCTGAATTCAGCGAGCACCCGGTGCTCCATCCGGACACCGAGGTCGCCTATCCCGCCGGCCAGGCGTTGGCGCGGCATCTACGGAAGGAGCTGGCGGCGATCGGCCTCGTCTATCCGTCCGTGCGGCATGCCGGCGGAACCTGCCTCGCCGCCTTCCATCCCGATCTCGTCCAGAACCTGCGGCAGGGAGGGATATGGCGCCTGGAATGGCGGGGGTCGCCGATCCCGACGATCACGGGCGTATAGCGGATAGTGGCGCCGGCATTCTGACGGACAACCCGGTCAGGAGCGCGATTGCGGTGCCGGTCTCAAAGGACCACCCCATCGCCAAGAAAATCTTGCGTCGCTGCCACCGGATGGCGCCCGCACCGTCAAATCAGAACGGCAATGCCATATCTGTCCGTTGAGTTTGGTACGGCATTGCCGTATATTGCCAAAGTGCACACCGTTCTCACCACCCCTTATTTCGATAGGGAAGCTGACCGCGTCGGGCTGACATCCGAGGAGTTGACGGAGATCGTTTCGACCATTGCCGCTGATCCTCTGGCCGGCGATTTGATGCAGGGCACGGGCGGCGCGCGCAAATTGCGCCATGCTGGTCGCGGTTTCGGCAAGAGCGGCGGCTATCGCACCATTCATTACTTCGGTGGCGATGACGTGCCGGTGTTCCTCTTGTCGATCTACGGCAAGGGCGAGAAAGGCAACCTGTCGAAGCAGGAGCGGAACGAACTCGCGAAGCTGCTCCCGACGATCGCCGACAGCTACCGAGCCCGGAGATAGGCACCCTGGTCGGGGCAGAATCAAGTCAAGTGCGGCCAGCCGCAGTCTGGAAAGGAAAAGGTTATGTCCAAGTTCGGAAAGGGTCTGATCGAGAGCGCCAGCCAGGCGGTGGCCATTGCAAAGGGCGAAATGAAGCCCGGCCGCGTGTTCGAAGGCTCAAGCGTCGATGTGGCGGCTATCCGCAAATCCCTGGGGCTTTCGCAGGTCGGTTTTGCCGAGAAATTCAACCTGTCGCCGGCCACCGTGCGCGATTGGGAACAGAAGCGCCGGCACCCGGACAAGCCGGCCGAAAACCTGCTGCGCGTGATTGCCAGCAATCCGGAGGCGGTGGAAGCGGCACTTGCCGGGAAGAACCGTTGAATAAACGGAATCCGGTTTCCCGCTGCGTGGAGGGTAGCGCCACCGCAAGTTTCCGCCTCTCCAAAACCAAACGGCCGCGCGGGCGCGCGGCCGTCGGCTGAAATGCTCGGACTGGCCCGCTCAGCGGCGATTGGGCAGCAGCGCCCAGATGGCCGGCGGGATGGCGGCAGCGAGCGCCACCTTGATCAGGTCGGGCACGATGAACGGCACCACGCCGAACTGCCACGACTTTTCGACGCCGATCAGGCCGGCGAGCCAGGCGAAGCCCATGGCCATCATCACCACCTCGGCCACCAGCAGCGCGCCGAACAGCTTGAACGGGCTGCGGTCCCAGCCGCGGTCGGCGGCCCAGCCGGCGATCGCCGCCATGGCGACGAAGCCGGCGAGATAGCCGCCGGTGGAGCCCAGCATATAGGCGAGGCCGATACCCTTCTCGGGCGTGCTCTGGAACACCGGCAGGCCGGCGGCACCCTCGGCGAGGTAGAGCAGCAGCGTGGCGACCGCCAGGCGGCGGCCATAGGCGACGGCGATCAGCATGATCGCCAGCGTCTGCAGCGACATGTCGACCGGGCCGAGCACCACCTTGGTCTTGGCCGAAAGCGTCAGGAGCAGCGTGCCCAGAACGGCCAGGACGATTTGCGTCGCCAGTCGCAGGGCCGGGTTTTCCGGCAGCGCCAAGGAAACGAGCGGACGGGCCGCGGTGACTGCTGTTGCCATATCGATCCCCATTCTCCAGGTCGGCGGCACGCCCGCCATTCGGCTTCCGGTATATTGGCTTCCGTGTTATGCGGCAAACCGTTTTTCGGGGCCGCGCCCCGTTGCAGGCGGAAGGCGGTCCGATGGAATTCGACACCAAATTCGACCCCAGGCATGGCCAGGCCGTCGAAGTCGCGAAGGGCGTGCTGCGGGTGACGGCGCCGAACGCCAGCCCCTTCACCTTCCACGGCACCAACAGCTATATCGTCGGCACCGACACGCTGGCCGTCATCGACCCCGGCCCGAGCGACGAGCAGCACCTCGCCGCCCTCGTCAAAGCCATCGACGGACGGCCGGTCAGCCACATCTTCGTCAGCCATACGCATCGCGACCACTCGCCGCTGGCCCGGCCGCTGGCGGAGCGGACGGGCGCGACCGTGCTGGCGGAAGGCCCGTACCGGCCGGCGCGCATCGTCCAGGTCGGCGAGGCAGACCGGCTCGACGCCAGCAACGACGTCGAGTTTTCGCCCGATCATGCGCTTGCCGACCAGGAGTTGGTCGAGGGTGACGGCTGGGCGCTGCGCACCGTGCTGACGCCCGGCCACAGCGCCAACCACGCCGTGTTCGCGCTGGAAGGAACGGGCATCCTGTTCTCGGCCGACCACGTCATGGGCTGGTCGACGACCATCGTGGCGCCGCCCGACGGCGCCATGGCCGACTACATGGCCTCGCTCGAGCGCCTGCTCGCACGCGACGACCGCCTGTTCCTGCCCGGCCATGGCGGCCCGATCGGCAATCCGGCGGCCTTCATGCGCGGCCTGCGCACGCACCGCAGGATGCGCGAGCGCACCATCCTCGAACGGGTGATGCAGGGCAACCGGAAAATTCCGGACATCGTCGCGGCGATCTACCGCGACACCGATCCCCGCCTGTTCGGCGCCGCCGGTCTGTCCGTCTTCGCCCATCTGGAGGACCTGGTGGGGCGCGGCGCCGTCGCCACCGACGGGCCGCCGTCGCTGCATGGCGAGTTCCGGCCGGGCTGAGGCGCTACTCGACCGCCACGGCGGTCGTCCTGCGGATCACCTCCGCGTCGAGTTCCGCCAGAAAGGCGGATATCCGCGCCGCATTGTCGCCGAGGTCGTGGCGCCCGTAACGCCAGGCCGAGCGCATGTCGACATAGGTCGGTCCGGCCTCATCGGTGAGGCGGACTGAGACATCCACCGGAAGCGCGATCAGCGGCGTCGCCGCTTCCGCCTCGATCGTGACCTCGCCGGGCGGATGCTCCAGCCCGCCGGGGCGGAAGCGCCAGCCCTTGGCCGCCATGACGGCTTCCACGACTTCGAGCGCCTGGTCGAAAGGCAGGTCGTAGCGACGACCGGTCACGTTCGGATAGGCGCGCGCCTGCTCGGCCGCCGCGGCCGGCGCGATCGGCAGCACCCGGTTCATGCCGGAGCCGCGCGCGGCCGCCGCCTGGACCAGGCTGGGCGGATCGGCGGTGTCGGTCGAGATGTCCGCCAGCATCGGCAGGACGGCGGCGCGGTAGCCGGCGAACAGGAACGGGGCAAGCACGATCAAGGCGAGAAGCGTGCCGACGCCGAGGTCGAAGCCGCCGAGGTCGCCGTCGTTCCAGAACCGATGGAAGGCGACGCCGGCAAAGACCAGCGCCGCGCAGGCGATCGCAGGGACGAGGGTCAAGACGGTCAGGAACGCCGGCGTGTCGAGCAGGCCATAGCGGTGCGAGAGACCGGCGGTGACGGAAAGAACAAGGGCGAAGGCGCCGGTCCTCCGCGCCCAGCCCGCCGCCCGCGTCACCCGCCGTTCCAGAACCGCCGCCATGCAATCCGCTGTCCGTGACCGCCGCCAAGGGTGCTGCCCGGCAGCGGCTGACGCACACTCATTATCAGCCGCCCATCGCGGCAACAATGCGCCCGCGCCTTCCCGCTCACGCATCCGTCGGCAGGCGAAAATCCCTGAACTGTTCGCGCAGCGCGGTCTTCCTGATCTTGCCGGCGGCGGTGTGCGGGATCTCGTCGACGAACACCACCTCGTCCGGCATCCACCACTTCGCCACCTTGCCGTCCATGAAGGCGAGGATGTCGGCCTTCTCAGGCTCCTTGCCCGGCTTCCTCACCACCACCAGCAGCGGCCGCTCGTCCCAGCGCGAGTGGCGCACGCCGATCACCGCGGCTTCGGCCACATCGGGATGGCCGACCGCAAGGTTTTCCAGGTCGATGCTCGATATCCACTCGCCGCCGGACTTGATCACGTCCTTGGCCCGGTCGGTGACCTGCATGTAGCCGCAGGCGTCGATATGGGCGACGTCGCCGGTGTCGAACCAGCCGTCTTCGTCGAACTGCTCCTTGCCGTCGCCGCCGTAATAAGCGGCGGCAACCGCCGGCCCGCGCACCTTCAGCCGGCCGAAGGTTTTTCCGTCCCACGGATGGTCATGGTCGTCGTCGTCCGTCACCTTCATCTCGACGCCGAAGGGCGCGTGGCCCTGCTTCTGCTGCACCGCCAGGCGCTCTTCCCTCTCGAGCGCGTCGTAGTCCGGCTTCATCGTGCACAGCGAGCCTAGCGGCGACATTTCGGTCATGCCCCAGGCGTGGATGACCTCGACCCCGTAATTCTCCTGGAACTTCCGCGTGATGGCGAGCGGACAGGCAGCCCCGCCGATCACCACTTTCCCGAGATGCGGCAGCATGCTGCCGGTCTCCTCCAGATATTGCAGCAGCATCAGCCAGACGGTCGGCACGGCCGCGGAGAAAGTCACCTTCTCGGTGTCCAGCAGCTCGTAGATCGAGGCGCCGTCCATCTTGCCGCCCGGCATGACGATCTTGGCGCCGACCATCGGGCAGCTCTGCGCCAGCCCCCAGGCGTTGGCATGGAACATCGGCACGACCGGCAGCACCACGTCGCGCGCCGAGATGCCCATGGCGTCGGGCATCGCCGCCATCATCGCGTGCAGCACATTGGAGCGGTGGCTGTAGACCACGCCCTTGGGATTGCCGGTGGTGCCGGAGGTGTAGCACATGCCGGCCGCCGTGTTCTCGTCAAAGCTCCGCCAGGCGAAGTCGCCGTCGGCCTCGGCCAGCCATTCTTCATACGGCATGACATCGGGCAGGCTGGTCTGAGGCACGTGCGCCCGGTCGGTCAGCACCACCACCTTCCGAACCGACTTGACGGAGGGCACGATCTTCTCCGCCAGCGGCAGGAAGGTCAGGTCGACGAACAGCAGCCGGTCCTCGGCATGGTTCATGATCCAGGCGATCTGGTCGGGGAACAGGCGCGGATTGAGCGTGTGGTAGATGCCGCCCATGCCCATGATGCCGTACCACGCCTCCAGATGCCGGGCGGTGTTCCAGGCGAGTGTGGCGATGCGGTCGCCGACACGATAGCCGTCGCGCTCCAGCCGCTGCGCCACCTTTAAAGCGCGGGTCCGTATCCCGGTATAGGTCGTGCGCACGACCGGCCCTTCGACCGAGCGCGACACCACCTCTCGCCCGCCATGCTGGGCGGCGGCGTGGTCGAGAATCTTGTGGCAGAGCAATGGCCAGGGCTGCATCAGACCGAGCATCGGGGTTCCTCCTCTTGTTCGTTCCCGCCGGAAGATTGCGGCGCAACCCCTTCCCTGTCCAGAGCCGGTTTCCGCAGCGTAGCCGGTCCGTGCCACATTGCGGCCAATGTCGACGCCAACATGGAAAAGGGGCGAGGTTGGTTAACAGGCGCGAGGTTTGTCATGGACGCGCAGAAGAAACCCGTCGACGAGCAGAAGTCAGTCGAAGAGCACGGCAACGCCGAAGAACTCCGGCAAGCGGCAGAGGCGCCAGCAGCCACACCGGCGGCCGAGGACGAAATCGCTCCCGCTGCCGAAGTCGAGGCTGTTACGGCAAGCGCCGAAGCGGACGCCGTCAGCGAAGGCCAGTTCGAGGAGATCGCCGTCCAGGCGCTGGAAGGCGTCGGCGGCACCATCCTGTTCAGGATGCGGATCGACGGCGGCGCGGAGAGCCAGCACGTCGCGGCCGGCGCGGTCGGCGACGGCGAGGCCCGGCAGTTCCTCATCCTGTCCATGCCGACGGCCGGCGGCGAATTGCGGGTCGAGCCGGCGGGCGACAGCGACAATCCGGTCGCCGGCATCGCCGCCTCCTATGCCGGGCTGGCGGACGTGTTCGCGGCCGCCGCATAAGCGGCCTTGCGCGCTGCCGCGACGACCCCACATCAAGGCGATCGCATCGGCCGCACGGCCGGATACGACCACAGGACCGAAAGGATCGCCCGATGACACGCTCGAATCCGGCCCCGGGCTTCGCCCGCAATCCATCCAAGGTGATCACCATCGAAGCCCATGACGGCGAGGTGACGGTGAGCGTCGGCGACGTGCCGATCGCAAGGTCGGCAAGCGCCAAGATTCTGGCGGAAACGCCCTACGCGCCGGTCTTCTACATTCCTTTTTCGGACATCGATTTCGGCAAGCTGGCGAAGACGGATCATTCGACCCACTGCCCCTACAAGGGGGATGCCAGCTACTGGAGCATCGGGGCGCTTGGCGAAGACGGCAGGAACGCCATGTGGGCCTATGAGGCACCGTTCGACGAGGCCATTGCCATCAAGGACCACGGCGCCTTCTATCCCGACAAGGTGACGATCAGGACGGCGTAACCGGCTTGCCGGCCAATTGGACGGGCATTCCGGCCAGGCCGATATCGTCCGATGAAACGCCGAATTGCGGCGCCCATCGCGCCGCCGCCTCGTCGAGCATGCCGCCGGTTTCGGACGTGAGCCTGGCCTTGCCGAGCGTCAGCGCGTGGCGCCAGGTCGGACCGCGCTGCCATGCCTCCATCCAGGCTTCGATCAACTCGAACCCATTGAGCCTCACCAGGGCTTCGATCAGGAAAGACGCCTGCCCCAGATCCTTGGCCGCCTTCTCCCTGTCCTTGCGCCGCGTCGCGACGATCAGCTTGTGGATCGCGTACCGCGTCGGAGCGGGAACGGTGACCGGCACGCCGCCGCCATAAAGCAACACGGATCGAACGGGGTGGCGGATCAGGAAATCGAGAAAGCGCAGCGGCTGCGCCGCCGTGCCAGCAAGGGCGGGCATTGTCGAAGGCTTGCCGGAATGGTCATCCGAGCCCCTGTTCGGAACGAGAAACTCGATCTTGTAGCCGCGCGCATTCACATAGCTGGTGGTTTTGCGCCCGTCCGTCATGTTGGATACCGCTCGAAACGACGGGTCAATCTGCGCGATCTTTTCGAGAACCGGTGACATATTGTCGTCGATAGCGATCGAGATGCCGTGATCCTGAGCGAGATCGATGTCGCCGGTCTGCAGATACCGCTCAGGGCGCGCTCCTACCAATCCCGGATAGGTCTGGAACGCAATCGTTCCGATCAGAACGCCGCGCAGGCGAAAGAACCCGGCCCTGGCGATCTTGTCGACCAGCGCGCCCGTCATCGCGTCTGGCACCGGAAGGCCGGCAGCCCGAAGCATGCGAACCGCTTCCAGGCGGGCCTTCAAAGCCGTCTTGTTACGGTCGAATGCTTCCACTCGGGATGAAATCGCCTCGTCAGAAGCGGGGCCGACATATTTGCGCGACTTCTTGCCCGTCAAAGGATCGTAGCCGTCGTAGTACCAATAATCCCGGCCCTTGACCGTGCTCCTGGAAAAACTGCCGTTTTCCGGAAACGCCTCGTCGAAGGCTGCATCCAGGGTACGTTGATTGAGATCGGCGAATACGGTTTGAGTTGCCTGATCGATCGGTTGCATGGCTAGTTATAGGAAAATCCGGATTTTCCTATAACTAGCTTCCCCAATGAATCATCGCCAGGCAAAAAGAGTTATAGGAAAGCCCAGATTTTCCTATAACCATTTTATATCAATTAGATGCCCGAATTTAGCGACCCAAGGGCCTAAGGCACCTCCAGAAGAATTTCGCCATGGTCTCTCCGCTCAGTCATCCATCTCGTAGCTGCCGTCGCGGTCGGCGTCGTCCAGGCGCACGAAGGTGACGCCGCGCGCCTTCAGCTTGAGCAGGCCCTTCACCAGACCCGCGCCTGCCGAACGCGTCGGCTGGTTGATGTGGGCGATCAGCACGTCGCCGTCCTTGGCCGCCGCCACCCGCCTTTCGGTGCTGCCGGCCGAAAGCAGCGCGCCGCCGTCGGCATTGATCGAATAGCCGGCGACGTGGAAGCCGAGCGCCTTGATCTCTGCGATCGCCGTCCGGCTGTATTTTGCGGTCGCGCCGCGGAACCAGCGCGGCTGGGCGAGCCCGGCTGCGATGATCGCGGCCGCGCCGTCGTTGATCTCCGAGGCGACCGCCGCCGGGCTGCCGGCGGAGCGGATGCCGTAGATGCGCATCGGCGCATCGACGGCCGGAATGTGCCGGTCGCCATGGTTCTCGATCTCGAACAGGTCGGGATGCGCGCGCATGACGGCAAGCGCCTCGGGATTGCGCTTCAGCCACAGCCCGGTGACGAAGATGGTGGCCGGGATGCGGTGTTCGACCAGCGCCGACAGGATGCGGTTGTCGGTGCGGCGGCCGCAGGCGTCGAGGGTAAGCGCCACCCGAGTCTCGCCGGCCGCTGACGACTTCAGATGCAGGGATGGCTCCACCAGGGCGCCGGCAGCGGCGGGCAGGCTGGTGGCAGCCGTCAGGGTAGCGGCAATAAACAAGCGAAGGAAGAAACGCATGGTACCGAAACCTCGCAAACCGGCGCGCCTTCAAGGCTCGCTTAACGTCGATTTTGAGGCGGGTGCGAATGGTCGCCAGACTGTGATCGCGGTTTGAAGGTGAAAGACAAACTCATCAAACAATCCGCTCCTTGAAAGCCTGTCACCGAGAGCTCAAAACTAACTGTTTCAAAACCCGGCGCCATGCGGATGAAAAAATACGGACGAACCTATCACCTGCCGAATTCGCCAGGCGCGACCAGCGACGACAAGGTCATGGAGGGTATCGACACGCTTGTTGCTGGCGCGTTGGTCGTCACCGAAAAGATGGATGGCGAGAACACGACCATTCATCGAAGCGGAACCCATGCTCGCAGCCCGGACAGCCGCTATCACCCTTCCCGCGACTGGCTGAAGGCGTTCGCGGCCGGAATATCGGTTCAGTTATCCGAGGACGAACGCATCGTGGGCGAATACCTGTTCGCACAACACTCCGTCGTTTACGATCGCCTGCCCACCTATTTCCTGGGGTTCGCCTGGATCGTCGGCGATACTTTTCAATCATGGGACCACACGATCAAACGTTTTGTGGAGCTGGGCATCACGCCGGTGCCCGTTCTGTATCGCGGCGCCTATCGGCCCCGATTGTTCGAAGACTTGGCCGCATCGCTCGATCTTCGCCTCCAAGAAGGTTTCGTAGTCAGAGCGGCCGGCGCATTCGTGGAATCCGACATGCCTACGCGGATTGGAAAATATGTCCGGAAAGGCCACGTCCAAAGCGAGACGCATTGGATGAAGACGGAGGTGGTCAGAAACGGATTGGCTTGATGGGTAGGCCGGACTACCCCTTCCCCACCGCCGCCTGCGCGGCCGCCAGCCGGGCGATCGGCACGCGGAAAGGCGAGCACGACACATAGTCCAGACCGACCTTCTCGCAGAAGCGGATCGAGGCGGGGTCGCCGCCGTGCTCGCCGCAGATGCCGAGTTTTATGCCGGGCCGCGTGCTTCTTCCCTTCTCCGCCGCCATCGCCACCAGCTCGCCGACGCCGTCGACGTCGATCGACACGAACGGGTCCTGGTCGATGATGCCCTTCTGGCGGTAGGTCTCCAGGAACGGCGCGGCGTCGTCCCGGCTGATGCCGAAGGTGGTCTGGGTGAGGTCGTTGGTGCCGAAGGAGAAGAATTCCGCCGTCTCGGCGATCACATGGGCGCGGATGGCGGCGCGCGGAAGCTCGATCATCGTGCCGGTGAGATAGTCGACCGAAACGCCGGCTTCCGCGATCACGCTTTTCGCCACAGCATCGATGCGCGCCTTCACATAGTCGAGCTCCTTCTTCAGCCCGACGAGCGGCACCATGATCTCCGGCACCACCGGGCTGCCGGTCTTGCGGCCGGCCTCCACCGCCGCCTCGAAGATGGCGCGCGTCTGCATCTCGGCGATCTCCGGATAGGAGACGGCGAGCCGGCAGCCGCGATGGCCGAGCATCGGATTGAACTCGTGCAGCGCCTCGGTGCGGTGCCGCAGCTTGTCGGCAGGCACGTTCAGCACCGCCGCCACCTCCTCGAATTCCTTCTCGGTCTTGGGCAGGAACTCATGCAGCGGCGGGTCGAGCAGGCGGATGGTGACCGGCAGGCCCGCCATGATCTCGAACAGCTCGACGAAGTCGGAACGCTGCATCGGCAGCAGCTTGGCGAGCGCGGCGCGCCGGCCCTTCTCGTCCTCGGCGAGAATCATCTCGCGCATGGCGACGATGCGGTCGCCGTCGAAGAACATGTGCTCGGTGCGGCACAGCCCGATGCCCTCGGCGCCGAAGGAGCGGGCCATGCGCGCGTCGGCGGGCGTCTCGGCGTTGGTGCGCACCTTCATGCGGCGCGCCTTGTCCGCCCATTCCATGATGGCTGCGAAATCGCCGGAGAGCTCCGGCTGCAGCATGGCGACCGCGCCCTTCAGCACCTGGCCGGTGCCGCCGTCGATGGTGACGACGTCTCCGGCCTTCAGCGTGTGGCCCATCGCCACCAGCGTACCGGCGCGGTAGTCGACGCGCAGCGAGCCGGCACCCGATACGCAGGGTTTTCCCATGCCGCGCGCCACCACGGCGGCGTGGCTGGTCATGCCGCCGCGCGTCGTCAGAATGCCTTCGGCCGCATGCATGCCGTGGATGTCTTCCGGGCTGGTCTCGACGCGCACCAGGATAACCTTGCGGCCGGCCTTCCTCGCCTCCTCCGCCTCGTGGGAGGAAAACACGATCTCGCCGGTCGCCGCGCCCGGCGAGGCCGGCAGGCCGGTGCCGATGACGTTGCGCTCGGCCTTCGGATCGATGGTCGGATGCAGCAGCTGGTCGAGCGAGGCCGGGTCGATGCGCAAAACCGCCTCGTCGCGGCTGATCAGCCCTTCATTGGCCATGTCGGCCGCCATCTTCAGCGCCGCCTTGGCCGTGCGCTTGCCCGAGCGGGTCTGCAGCATCCACAATTTTCCGCGCTCGATGGTGAATTCGAGATCCTGCATGTCGCGGTAGTGCCTTTCCAACCGCTCGCAGATGTCGACGAAGGAGGCGAACGCCTCCGGCATCAGCTTCTGCAGCGACGGCCGGTCGGAGCCGGCGGCGATGCGCGCCTTCTCGGTGATGTTCTGCGGCGTGCGGATGCCCGCCACGACGTCCTCGCCCTGCGCATTCACCAAAAATTCGCCGTAGAGCGCCTTCTCGCCGGTCGACGGATTGCGCGTGAACGCCACGCCGGTGGCGGAGGTCTCCCCCATGTTGCCGAACACCATGGCCTGCACGTTAACCGCCGTGCCCCAGCTTTCGGGGATGTCGTGCAGGCGGCGATAGGTGATGGCGCGTGCGTTCATCCAGCTGGAGAACACCGCACCGATGGCACCCCAGAGCTGCTCGTCCGGATCTTGCGGGAACGGCTTTCCCAGTTCCTCCTCGACCCTGTCCTTGTAGAGCGCGATCACCTCCTGCCATTGCCCGGCCGAGAATTCGGTGTCGAGTTCGTAGCCGAGCCGCGCCTTCTCCTCCTCCAGGATCTCCTCGAACAGCTCGTGGTCGAGGCCGAGCACCACGTCGGAATACATCTGGATGAAGCGGCGGTAGCTGTCATAGGCGAAACGCGCGTCGCCGGAATCCCTGGCCAGCGCCTCGACGGTGACGTCGTTGAGGCCGAGGTTAAGCACGGTGTCCATCATGCCCGGCATGGAGGCGCGCCCGCCGGAGCGCACCGACACCAGCAGCAGCTTCTCGGGGTCGCCGAAGCGGCGGCCGGCTATCCTGCCGACCTCGGCGAGAGCCGCCTTCACCTGCCCGGCCAGCTCCTCCGGATGGCCGTTGCCGTTGGCATAGTAGAAATTGCAGGCTTCCGTGGTGATGGTGAAGCCGGGCGGCACGGGCAGGCCGAGGCTGCACATCTCGGCAAGGTTGGCGCCCTTGCCGCCGAGCAGGTTCCTGTCGCCGGCGCGGCCTTCCGCCGCTCCGTCACCGAAGGTGTAGACCCACTTGGTCATGCTCGCTCCTTGCCGGCTGGCATCGGGGCAGCGATAGGATGCTGCGCTGCGAAAGGCAAGCGCCGGAGGGCGCCGCTAACCCCTACAATCGATTAGAAATTCCGGCTTTTTCGGGGCTTGCCGCCGGCACTCCGTTCTTGTAGAACATACAGAGAACGAGGAGTTGCGTGATGAAACAGACCGGAAAGCTCGATTACCTCGAAATGGCCGCGCCGCGCGGCACGCTGGACAGCGTCAAGGCGTTCTACAGCGCCGCCTTCTCCTGGTCCTTCACCGATTACGGCCCGACCTACTCGGCGTTCGACGAAGGGCTGGAAGGCGGCTTCCAGGCCGAAAGCACCGAAGCCGCGCAAAGGCCGCTGCCCGTCCTCTACTCGGAGGCGCTGGAGGAGACGCTGGCGGCGGTCGAGGCGGCGGGCGGAAAGATCGTCAAGCCGATCTTCTCCTTCCCCGGCGGCCGGCGTTTTCATTTCTCCGACCCGGCCGGCAACGAACTGGCAGTGTGGGGCGAGTAGAGCGCGATCCAGCCCTCCCCCTCAAAGGCGCATACGGAACTACCCCCACCCCTAACCCCTCCCACAAGGGGAGGGGGACTGGCTGCACCTCCGCCTGACGCCGATCGTCGACGGTTCGCCTGGCATGGCGGCCGCAAAGTCCCCCTCCCCCTTGTGGGGAGGGGTTAGGGGTGGGGGTAAACCCATATGCGATTGCCCCCTTCTACCTCAAGGGATTCAAGATGGAGGATCGGCCGCTGCGCCGCCGGCGCTCGGCACGACCGTCCTGTTCGCCGCCGTTACGTCACGATTGCGCTTCACCGACACTCTGCCTATAAGGCGGCGTCTCCGGCGCGCGCGCCGGGCTGCTGGGGCGTAGCCAAGCGGTAAGGCAGCGGTTTTTGGTACCGCCATTCCCTGGTTCGAATCCAGGCGCCCCAGCCAAAATTAAAAGGTCCGTTCCGGACGGGTTCCCGAGTGGATCGGCAGCCGCCCTACCCCCTCATCCGATCCAGGAACTGCTGCCCCAGCGCCTCGTAATTGCCGTCGAAATGATGGCCGCCGGAGGTTTTTATCACCGTCGTGTCCTTCAGCGCCGGATCGGGGCAGGCGCTGTCGTCCTCGTCCTCGCCATAGACGCACATGACGCTTGCCGCCGGCAGCGCGGCGATCGCCGGCACGATGCGGTAGCCGCTGTTGTCGATGCCGAGCCAGCCCGAGATGGTGACCTGGAAGGAGGTCGTCTGCCCCGGCGCCATCAGCGCGATCAGCTTCGTGCGCTCCTGCAGCGGTTTCGGCAGCAGCGGATAGGCGAAGGGGATCGTGTCGGCGCCGAAGGAATAGCCGATCAGCATCACCGGCAGCTTGCGGCTGGGATCGGCCCGCCGCAGCATGTCGGCGATGTCGGTCGCCAGCTCCTGCGGCGTGCGCCTGGCCCAGAAATAATGCAGCGCGTCGAGGCCGACCACATGCACGCCCTGGGTGGCGAGCCATTCGCCCACCGACTTGTCGATGTCGCGCCAGCCGCCGTCGCCGGAGACCAGCACGGCCACGGCGGTCGGCTTCCCATGCGCCGGCAGGTCGACGGCCGGCAGGTCGCCGAACGGCTGGTCGGCATCGGCGATCTGCGCGACCGCGTCGGCGATCTGCGCGGGCTCGCCGCCCTCGGCGAGGGTGTCGACCGTGATGTTTTCCCGGGCGTGGACGCGGTTCAGTGCGTCGTCGAGCGTATCGGACGGCACGAACAGCCAGGCGGGACCGGGAAGGTCGATGTCGAAGCCGTAGCTGAAACCGCCGTCGTCGCGTTTCCTGGAGGAAGCGCCGGGGCAGAAGGGCAGCTTCAGGTCGAGCCGGTTGGCAAAGCCGGAGGCGACGGCGCCGCCGAGCGTGTTGGCCGGCGAGTCGGCCAGCGCCGCATAGGCGAAGGTGGCGCCCTGCCCCGAGCCGACGACGATCGGCGGCATGTAGGTCTGGATGTCGAGCTGGCGCTGCGCCGTCTGGGCCAGATCGGTGATCTCGCCGACGACATACAGGCATTCGCCGTCGTCCGCGTCGAGCTTTTCGGCGTAGCGGGCGAGATCGACCGCCAGCACCACGTCGCCCTGCGATCGCAGCGCCTCGACCACGGCGTCGTCGGACGGCTTCCAGCCCGCTCTATCCGACAGATAGACCACCAGCGCGTCCGGCGCGTCGTCGGGAACATGGATCGGCACGTTCTCCAGGCGGCCGGCCGACACGGTCCGCGCGGCCGGGTCGGTCGTCTCGGCAAAGGCCGGCGCGGCGGCCAGCAGGCCCGCGCCGACGAGGAAAACGGCAAAAAATCTCATCGCTTGAATATCCTGATCGGATTGCCGGAAATGAGGCTCGTCACGTCGACCAGCACCTGCGGCAGCGCCAGCCCGTTCGGGCAGGCAAGATATTGCGGCGTCCAGACGGGATCGAATTTCTGCTTGAAGGCGCGCAGTCCCTCGAAATTGTAGAATTCGTCGCCGCGCCGGTAGATGAAGGTGCCGAGCCGGTTCCAGGTCGAGGCCAGCGGATGATCGGCCAGGCCCGCCAGCGGCGCCGCGCCGAGATTGAACCAGCGATAGCCTTCCGCCTTGCCGTAGAGCAGCAGTTTTGCGAACAGCGCGTCCATCAGGATCTTCGAGACGCCGTGGCGGTAGCGCATGAGGTCGACCGACAGCTCGCTGTTGCCGCTGCCGCGCCACAGATTGGCGAAGGCGACGATCTCGCCCTGCTTGCGGATTACCGCGCAGTCGAACTCGGCGAGATAGTTTTCGTCGAGGCGGCCGAGCGAAAAGCTCTTCTCGCGGCCGGATTTCGTCGCGAGCCAGGCGTCGGAGACGGCGCGCAGCTCGGGCAGGACGGCCGGCACCTCGGCCTGGGGCACGACGGAGAAGTCCAGCCCCTCGCGTTCGGCCCGCTTCTCGGCATAGCGGAAATCCTGGCGGGCCGAACCCTGAAGCGAGAACCGGGTGAGGTCGACGCGCGCCACCTCGCCCGTCTTCAGGATCGCCAGGCCAAGGTCGAGATAGGTGGTGAGCAGGTCCGGGCCGATGGCATAGAAGACGGCGCGCGCGCCGGCGCGGTCGGCGGCCTCGGCGAAGTGCCAGACGAGGCCGCGCGCGGCTTCCGCCTCGCCGACCGGATCGCCCAAAGTGATCCAGCTGCGGCCGGCGATGCCGTACATGATGAACGCCTTGCCGTCGGGCGACAGCATGAACCGCTTGTCGCCGAGCAGCGCCAGCGCCGGATGGGTATCGCTGCTCTGCGCGACCAGCCGGCGCACGGCGTCCGGCACCGGCTGCGGCGTCTTGCTTGGCCGGGGCTGGTGCGGCCGGTTGATCAGCGCGTCGATGGAGAGCGCGGCCGCCACGACCACCAGCGCCAGCGTGGTGCGCAGGAAGCGAGGGGCGTCGCCGCCCCAGGCGAACTCCCACCACAGCGAAGACTGGTACTCGACATGGCGATAGGCGAGGAAACCGACCAGCGTGAGCACCGACAGCACGATGACGATCAGCGCCAGCCAGGTCGGCGTCGGCCGGAACGAGCGCCAGTTGCCCTTGCGGTAGAACACTTTCGGATAGGCGAACAGCAGGCCGGCGACGAGCATGAGGATGGCCGCCTCCTCCCAGTCCAGCCCCTTGAGCAGCGAGAAGCAGGCGCCCGCCAGCAGCAGCAGGATCGAGGCGATGCGGGCAAGCGCGATGCGCCGGTAGAGCCCGCGCGCCAAAACGATCAGCATCAGGCCGACCAGGCTCGCCAGCAGGTGCGAGGCCTCGGCAAAGGGCAGCGGCAGCACATGGCTAAGGAAGCCGGTGCGCTCGTCCTCGGCCGGCAGATTGCCGGACAGCAGCAGCACCACGCCGCCGCAGAACACCAGCGTCGCCGACAGCGGCGCAACGACCGGCCGCATGACCGAGGCCGCACGCCGCGACCCGGACAGAACGGCGGCGCGCGCCCGGTAGGCTTCGAAGGCGAGCAGCGCAACGCCGGCGAAAGCCAGCGGGATGGCGTAATAGACCAGCCGGAAGACGATGAGGGCCGCCACCACGTCCGGACGCGTGCCGGCGCCGAGCCCGACCAGGATCGTCGCCTCCAGCACGCCCAGCCCGCCCGGCGCGTGGCTGAGCACGCCGGCGGCGATGGCGGCGACGAACAGCAGCAGGAAGGTGGCGAAACCCGGCGCCACATCCGTCGGCAGCAGCACGTAGAGCGCGCCGGCCGCCGCGGCGATGTCGATAACGGCGACGAGTATCTGGGCAAGCGCGCTGCGGGCCGACGGCAGCGGCAGGCGCCAGCCGAACAGGGCGATCTCGCGCACGCCGCGCGACAGCCACAGGATGACCGCGGCGAACGCTACCAGGATGGCGGCACCGATCGTGCGGTCGGCGTTCGCCGACAGGCCTTTCAGGAACGCCACGCCCGCGGGATCGAGCACCAGCGCCAGTCCGGCCAGCACGACGATGCCGCCGCTGAAGGCGAGGAAGGAGACGCCGACGATGCGCCCGACATCAGCGGCGTCGAGTCCCGCCGCCTGGTAGATGCGGTAGCGCACCGGCCCGCCGACGACGACATTGAAGCCGACCGCGTTGGAAATGCCGTAGCCGACTAGTCCGGCGAAGGCGGCGAGCCGGTCCGGGACGCGGCCGGCGGCGACGCGGCGCGCCGCCATCACGTCATAGAGCGCCATCGCGGCGAAGCTGACGACGGTGAGCGCCAGCGACTGGACGACCGCGGCGGGCCTGGTTTGCGCCAGCGCGGCACGGATGTCGTCGAGGTGCACGCGGCCGGAAATCTGATGGATCACCACCAGCGCCACCACCACCAGCCCGGCACCGAACAAGGGCCCGAGCACGCGCGGCTCCAGCAGGCCGACCACGACCTGCTGGACGCTCCTGCGGCCGCCGGCTTTCTCGACGGCCGTCTCCGCCTGCTGCATGGTTTCCAAATCCGTGGAATGCCGGTCAGGCGTGCGCCGCACTGGCGGCGGGCCGCTTTCGCCCGCCCGTGCCCGGGTCATGCCTCGGGGACAGCTCCTTGCGGGCTGCAACGGCATCGGCAACAATTGCACTGCGCGTCATGGCATTCCCCGATGATGGATCCGGCCGCGTGCACACCATTGCAGCGCGGCCCCATCGAGCGCGAAGCGCGGCGACCCGCATTTCACGCGGTTCCTCCGCTGCTCTCGTATTGAGGCAGAACTAGAGCCGCCCGCGCGGCTTTTCAAATAACGGAAAAATAATCCCGGAGACGCTTGAAGGCGCCACAATCGGCGGCGATGCCGGTGAATTGTGGCGGCAGTCGCCACAAAGGGCGGGGAAGACGGCCCGGCGCGTTCGAAGATGCCAGCCGTTCAAAGGATCGCGTCACGCACCGGCATTTGCGTCCGTTCCGGCGCGATCTCGACTTCATGGTCCGGTGAAGCCCGCATGGCCGTGATCAGGACCCCGCCCGTAGCGTTGCCTTTGAGGCGTTGAAACTCTCCAGCGGCGATGACCACAACTTCTTGTCGCCCATCCACGGTGACGCGCTGAGGGCCATCCCTGTGGACCCGACGCACCAGCTCACTGAAGCGCGCCTTTGCGTCCTGCAGAGCCCACGTACTCGCGGGCAGCTCTGCCTCGCCGCTTCGGGGCCCGGGTGTGGCCTTTCTAGTCATACTGATCAGAATGTTCCCGAATGAGCCGGAATTCAAGGCTGGCGCGCCGGTCCGCCACCAGCCTTGAAGCGGGCGCCATCTATTCCAAGGCGAAGGAACCCTGTTTGACGGCACCGTGGCGCACATAGGTGCTGATCACCACACCGGTGGTCGAGGCCTTGCTGTCGAGGAGCTTCATGCCGCCGGAGAGCGAGCCCTCGCCGAAAAAGCGCTTGCCGCCGCCGAGCACGACGGGAAAGGTCCACAGCCGGTATTCGTCGATCAGGTCGGCCTTGAGCAGCGCCTGGACGAGCTGGCTGCTGCCCTGGATGAGCAGGTCCGGACCATCCTGCCGCTTCAGCTTCGCGACGCCGGCGACGGCATCCTCGCCGAGCCATTCGGAGTTCTTCCACGACAGCGTCCGTGGCGTCGAGGTGGCCACGTATTTGGTGATTGCGTTGAACTTCCTGCCGATCGCATCGTCTTCCGGGACGCGCGGCCAGTGGGCGGCGAAGATGTCGTAGGTTTTGCGGCCGAGCAGCAGATCGAAAGGCTTGCCGAAGGACTCGTCCATGATGTCGCCCATCATCTCGTCCCAATAGTGGAAGGTCCAGCCGCCGAACTTGAAGCCGCCGTCGGTGTCCTCCTCCGGGCCGCCGGGCGCCTGCATGACGCCGTCGATGCTGAGGAAGGTGGCTGCGATGACTTTTCTCATGATCTTTCTCTCCTCTTTATTACGACCATTCGCACCGCCCTCCACGAGCAAGGCGACGCACTCTTCGCCGCCCATGGCTGCGAAGCGAACCGCTCAATTGCCTCGGAGATATGTGCCGAATGAAGTCGGCCTAAGGACGGCCGGACGCGCGGCGTTCCGACACCGGCGTCGAAAATTTTTCAAGGAAGCGGCGCCCAGGGCGTAGCTGCAGGGGGACTGTTACTTTGTTGCCGGACGACGGCACGGTGGTCCAGAACGAAGCGTGGGCAGAAAAAAAGTAAGCCGTCCCCGCCGCTTAGCTCGCCTCGCGCAGGCGCTCCGCCGTCTGCAGGTCGACTGAGACGAGCTGGCTCACGCCCTGCTCGGCCATGGTGACGCCGAACAGCCGGTTCATGCGCGCCATGGTGATCGGGTTGTGGGTGATGATGACGAAGCGCGTCTCGGTGGTGCGCGCCATCTCGTCCATCAGGTTGCAGAAGCGCTCGACATTGTGATCGTCGAGCGGCGCGTCGACCTCGTCGAGCACGCAGATCGGCGCGGGATTGGTCAGGAACACCGCGAAGATCAGCGCCATCGCCGTCAACGCCTGCTCGCCGCCCGACAGAAGCGTCATGGTCTGCGGCTTCTTGCCGGGCGGGCGGGCGAGGATTTCGAGGCCGGCCTCCAGCGGGTCTTCCGATTCGATGAGCTGCAGCTCCGCCGTGCCGCCGCCGAACAAATGAGTGAACAGCCGCTTGAACTGCTCGTTGACGACCTCGAAGGCGGCCAGCAGCCGCTCGCGGCCCTCGCGGTTGAGGCTCTGGATCGCCTGCCTGAGCTTGCGGATCGCCTCCACCACGTCCTCGCGCTCGGACACGATCGTCTCCAGCCGCTCGGACAGCTCCTTCTGCTCCTCCTCGGCGCGCAGGTTGACGGCGCCGAGCCGCTCGCGCTCGATCTTCAGCCGCTCGAGCTGGCGCTCGACGTCGGGAAGCTCCGGCAGGCGCGCGTCGGGCGCCAGCCCGGTCAGGCGGATGACCAGATGCGGCGGCGTGTTCAGCGCCTCGTGGATGCGCGCCTCGACCTCACGGCGGCGCTCGTCGGCGGCGGTCAGCCGCTCCTCGGCGCGGCCGCGCTCCTCGCGGGCGGAGGCAAGCGCCTGGATGGCGTCGGTGGCGGCCTTGTCCAGCCCCACCTGCCGGTTCTCGGCCTGCAGCAGCGCGTCGCCCGCCTGCTTGCGCGCCTCCTCCGCCCTGGCGAGCTCGGACAGGAGCGAGCGCCGGCGCTGGTCGATCTCGTCGGGCGCGCCCTCGATCTTGCGGCGCTCGGCATCGGCCTCGGCGCGCCGCTCGGCAAGGGCCGCGATCTGCGCGTCGGCGTTCTCGGCGCGGCTCTTCCAGCCCGCCCGCTCCACCGCGATGGCGTCGATACGGCGCAGGCGGGCGGCGGTCTCGCGCTGCAGCCCGTCGAGAGCGGAGCGCGCCTCGGCCAGCGCCGAGCGATCGCGGGCGACGGCCTGCGCCGCCTGGTCGAGCCGCGCCTGCAATGCGGAAACGTCCGGCGCGTCGGCCCGGCGCGCCGTGGCTTCGGCAAGTGCCGCCTCGGCCTCGGTGAGATCGGCGCCGACGCGGGCTCGCGCCTCGTCCAGCGCGGCACGGCGCGCCGACAATTCGCCGGCGGCCCGCTCGGCCCGGGCCAGCGCCTCGCGCGCCTCGCCGACGGCGCGCTGGGCATTGCGCCACTGGTCGCGCGCCAGCCGCTCGGCCTCGGCCTCCGCCTTCACCGCGACTTCGGCGGCGACAAGCGCCGCTTCGGCGGCCCTGACGCGCTCGGCGGTGTCGCGCGCCTCGGTCTCCAGCTCCAGCAGCCGGTTCTTCTGGGCAAGCCGCTGCGCTGCCGCCGTCGGCGCATCGGCGCCGGCGACAAAGCCGTCCCAGCGCCACAACGCGCCTTTCCGGCTCACCAGCCGCTGGCCGGGCTTCAGCAGCTTCTGCAGCCGTGCCCCGTCGGCGTCCTCGATCAGGCCGATCAGGGCGAGGCGGCGGGCGAGCTGCGCCGGCGCCCGCACCACCTCCGCCAGGCTCCTGACGCCCTCCGGCAGGGCCGGGTCGTCCGCCACGGCCGCGCTTTCGCCCCAATGCGCCGGGGCGCGGGTATCGAGCGGCGCGTCCAGATCCTCGCCGAGCGCCGCGCCCAGCGCCGTCTCGAAGCCGCGCTCCACCGCGATCTGCTCCAGCACCGCCGGGTACTGCCCGCCGCCGCCGGCATTCAGCACCTTGGCCAGCGTGCGCGCCTCGGTCTCGATGCGGGCAAGCGCGGCGCGCGCCTCCTGCACCGGCGGCCGCGCCGCCGTTTCCGCTGCCCGCGCCCGGGCGACCGACGTCTCGGCGGCGGAGGTCGCCGTCTCGGCCGTCTCGGCGGCGGCAACCGCCCGATCGACCAGCACGCGCTTCTCCGCCGGGTCCGCCAGCGCGGCGATCCTGGCGCCGATCTCGCCGGCCTCGCGCTCGACCTCCGCCAGCTGCCGGGCAAAACGGTCGCGGCGCTCGGTGCTTTCGCGCAGGCTGCGCTCGATCTGGCCGATCGCCGCCTGCGCCTCGGCGCGTTGCGCCGTCAGCGCGGCGAGGCCGGCCTCGCTTTCGGCGAGCACCGCGGACGCGTGGTCGAGGGCCGCGCGCTTCTCCCGCTCCCGCTCGTCCGTCCCGGCATCCTCGCCGCGCAGCGATGTCTCCTCGGCGTCGAGGCGCGCCAGCACGTCGGCATTGTCGCTGACCATCCGCTCTTCGCGCTGGATGTCGGCGGCGAGCTGCGCCAGCCGGCGCTCCAGCTCGGCCTGGCGGTTGCGCATACGCTCCGCCTCCTCGTCGAGCTGGGTGCGGGCGATCGACAGGCGCTGGAAGGTGGCCGCAGCCGCCGCCGACTTGTCGCGCAGCGCCGGCAGATGGTGGGCGCCAACGCCCTGCGCCTTGGCGGCCTCCATCTGGGCGGCGGCGCGCTCGGCGACCAGCGAGGTTGCGACGGCGAGCGCCGACTGGGCCTCGCCCTCCTGCGCCTTGGCCAAAGTCCAGCGCAGGTGCAGCAGCGTGGCCTCGGCCTTGCGGATATCGGCGGACAGGTTCTTGAAGCGGGCGGCCTGCCGCGCCTGGCGGCGCAGATTGTCGATCTGGCTCTCCAGCTCGCCGACCACGTCGTCGAGGCGCTCGAGATTCTGCTCGGCGGCGCGCAGGCGCAGCTCCGCCTCGTGGCGGCGCGTATGCAGGCCGGAGATGCCGGCCGCCTCCTCCAGCAGCGCGCGCCGCGCCTGCGGCTTCGCCTGGATCAGCTCGCCGATGCGGCCCTGCCCGACCATGGAGGGCGAGCGCGCGCCGGTCGACTGGTCGGCGAAGAGGAGCTGCACGTCGCGGGCGCGCGCTTCCTTGCCGTTGATGCGGTAGACCGAGCCCGCCTCGCGCTCGATGCGGCGCGACACCTGCAATTCGTCGGCCTCGTTGAAAGGCGGCGGCGCGGTGCGGTCGGCATTGTCGAGGAACAGCGTGACTTCGGCGGTGTTGCGGGCCGGGCGGGTGCCGGAGCCGGAGAAGATGACGTCGTCCATGCCGGACGCGCGCATGTTCTTGTAGGAGCTTTCGCCCATCACCCAGCGTAGCGCCTCGACGAGGTTCGACTTGCCGCAGCCGTTCGGCCCGACCACGCCGGTCAGGCCGCGCTCGATGACGAACTCGCCAGGCTCGACGAAGGACTTGAAGCCGACGAGGCGGAGGCGGTTGAACTTCATGCCGGCGCTCTTCCCCTTCTCCCCTTGTGGGAGAAGGTGGCCGATCCTGAGCCGCGAGCGAAGCGAGCGGTCGAAGGGGAGGTCGGATGAGGGGTGTTGGACGGAGTGGAAACGTTGGCGATCCTGCCAACACCCCTCATCCGTCTTGGCGCTGCGCGCCAATCCACCTTCTCCCACAGGGGGAGAAGGGAAGGAGCGTCAGAGCATGCCGTCGATGATCGCCGACATTTCTTCAACCGACAAAGCTCCCTTGTACTGGTTTCCGTTGATGAAGAAGGTCGGCGTCGAGTCGACCCTGAAATCCTTCTGGCCGCGATCCTTTACAGCCCTGATCTCGTCCAGAAGCTTCTGGTCGGTCAAGCAGGCCTCGAAGCTCTCCTGTGTAAAACCGGCAAGCTTGGAGATCTGCAGCAGCGCGTCGCGGGCGTTTTCGGCGGCTGCCCAGCCCTGCTGCTGCTTGAACAGCACGTCGACCATCGGGAAATAATTGTCCTTGGAGCAGCGGGCGAGCATGAAACCGGCCTCGGCGCGCGGATCGAAGGGGAACTCGCGCAGGATCAGCCGCGCCTTGCCGGTGTCGATATATTTGGTCTTGATCTCCGGCAGCGTCGTCTCGTGGAAATGCGCGCAGTGCGGGCAGGTCATGGAGGCGTATTCGACGATGGTCACCGGGGCGTCGGCCTTGCCGAGTGCCATGTCCGGCAGGGCGCCGGGCTCCAGCAGCTTGGCCATGTCGACCGTGCCGGCCGGCTCGGGTGCCTTCGCCGCCGTCGTCGTCGATGCCGTCGTGGTCGGCTCCGCAGGCTGGTCGGCGGCGGCGGTCGGCGTCTCGTCGCCGCTGTCGCTGCAGGCGGCGAGCACGGCGCCGGCGGAAAGCACCGCGAGCGAGGAAAGAACGGTTCTGCGCGAGACGGACCGGAGCATGCGAATCACCTGAAACGACGGGAGGATGATGAAGCTGGAATGCAACAAAAAGCGAGAGTTGGCGCGAAATAAGGCATTCCCGGACGCGAACCAAGCGGCATCATGCCGCAAAGCTTCACGAAAATGCGAGTGCGGGCCTATTTTTTTTCGCGGTCGCGGCACCGGCGCCTAGCGCCGCCGCGTGCCCACCACGGCCTCGCCGAGCCGCTCCAGCGAGGCGCGCAGGCCCTCATCCTCGATCAGCCGCACCTTGCCCTCGATCGCGGAGCGTTCGGACGGCGAAACCGGCCGCGGCTTCCGCCGCAGCGCCCGTTCGGGCGCGGCTACCGGCTTCTGCACGATGCGGATGCGGTCGATCGCCTCGAAGCCGAGGAAGGAATTGACCCGGCCGATCACCTCGCCGGTCTCATGCTGCAGGTGCAGCGCCGCCAGCCCCTCGCAGGCGACAACCAGGACGGCCGGGCGGAACGCCTCGTCCTCGCTGACGCGGCGCGGCCATTGCAGTTTTTCCGGCCGCGACTTCGCGGCGATGCGCGGACCAACGATCTCCTCCCACGACTGTATCAGCCCGATCGACAGGCCCGCCCGCTTGCGCATGACGGGATCGAGCACCTGGCTCACGAGATCGCTCACCGGAACCGGATTGCCGAACGGCCTTTTCCCTGCCATGTCGTCCTCCAAGTCAGCCCATGCCAGCCTCAAGCCACGTTCCCGTGAAAATGGCAACCGCCAGCAGATCGATCATCGCCGACGCCGCCCCGCCGGACGTGGCCGCGCGCCTGCTCGCCTGGTACGACGCCCACCATCGCGACCTGCCCTGGCGGGTGCCTCCGGCCGAACTGAAGCGCGGCGTCCGTCCCGATCCATACCACGTCTGGCTGTCGGAAATCATGCTGCAGCAGACGACGGTCGAGGCGGTGAAGCCGTATTTTCGCGATTTTCTCGACAAATGGCCGGATGTGGAGGCGCTCGCCGCCGCGCCGGCCGAGGACGTCATGCGCGGCTGGGCCGGCCTCGGCTACTATTCGCGGGCACGCAACCTGAAGGCCTGCGCGAACCTGGTCGCCACGTTGCCGGACGGCTTTCCCGACACGGAAGACGGCCTGCGGGCGCTGCCCGGCATCGGCGCCTACACGGCGGCGGCGATCGCGGCGATCGCCTTCGGCCGGCCGGCCGCCGTGGTCGACGGCAATGTCGAGCGGGTGACGGCGCGGCTGTTCGACATCCGGACGCCGCTCCCCGAAGCGAAGCCCGAGATCAGGGAACGCGTGGCGGAACTGGTGCCGGCCGGCCGGCCCGGCGATTTCGCGCAGGCGATGATGGATCTCGGCGCGACGATCTGCACGCCGAAGCGGCCGCGCTGCATGCTCTGCCCGCTGCGCGCGGATTGCCGGGCTATCCTTTCCGGCGATCCGGAACTCTTGCCGCTCAAGGCGCCGAAGGCCGACAGGCCGAAGCGCTCGGGGATCGCCTATGTGGCGGTGCGCGCCGACGGCGCGGTGCTGCTGCGCACCCGGCCGGAAAAGGGCCTGCTCGGCGGCATGACCGAAGTGCCGAGCAGCGGCTGGGACGGCGGGCGCGCCGCGCCGAACGGCCGTGACGATCCGCCTTTTCCCGCCGACTGGCGCCGCGCCGGCACGATCGCCCACGTCTTCACGCATTTTTCGCTCGACCTCGACGTCTTCCGCGCCGATGTCGGGCCGGCCGAGGCCCCGCCCGGCCATCGCTGGGTGGCGGCGCGCGACGTTGCCGGCGAGGCGCTGCCAACCGTCATGAAAAAGGCCATCGAGGCCGCGATACCCGGCGCGACCAGAAAGCAGCGCACGACAGCGAACCGAGGGACCATATGAGCGAAATCCGTCACATCGTCTTCGACATCGGCAAGGTGCTGGTCCACTACGATCCCGACCTGCCCTTCAGCCGGCTGATCCCCGATGCGACTGATCGCAAATGGTTCTTCGACAATGTCTGCACGGCGGACTGGAACATCGAGCAGGACCGCGGCCGCTCGTGGGAGGAGGCGGAGGCGCTGCTGATCGCCGAACACCCGGCCCATCAGGAAAACATCCGCAATTTCCGCCGCTGCTGGCACGAGATGGTGCCGCACGCCTACGACGACACCGTAGGCATCATGGAGGGGCTGATCGAGGCCGGCCACGACGTGACGATGCTGACCAATTTCGCCGCGGACACCTTCGTCGAGGCGCGCAAACGCTTCGATTTCCTCGACCGTCCGCGCGGCGTCACCGTCTCCGGCGAGGTCCGCATGATCAAGCCCGAGCGCGGCATCTACGAGCTTCACGCCGCGAGCTTCGGCCTGGACCCCGCGCGGACGCTGTTCATCGACGACAGCCAGAAGAACGTCGACGGAGCGATCGCCGCGGGCTGGCAGGCGGTGCTGTTCACCGATGCCGCGACGCTGCGCCGGGATCTCGGCGCGAGACGCATCGAGGCATGAGCGATCCCGCCGACGTCCTGCGGCGCTACCACGACGCCATCAATGCACTGGACTATGCCGCGATCGAGGCGTTCTTCGCCGAAGACGCGAGCTATGCGTCGAAGGGCGTCGGCGCGCTGAAGGGCAAGGCGGCGATCATGGCGGCGTTCCGCGGATATTTTTCGGAGTATCCCGACCAGGTCGCGCATGACGACCGTGTCGAAAAACTCAGCGAGACCTCGGCCAAATCGAATTGGCATCTCGAAGCCACCAGCGCCACGACCGGCAAAAAGCTGGTCCGCAAGGGCGAGGAGACGATTTTCCTCGACGCCGAAGGCAAGATCGAGCGCGTCGACGTCCACGACGCATGAACGCATGCGGTTGTCCCTTGCCGCGCTCCGTGTCGCGGCACCGGTTCAACCATGTACCCGGCCGAGAAAATCCCGGACCAGCGCGACCACCTCATCCAGATGCGTCTCGAGCAGCCAATGCCCGCCGTCGAGCAGATGAAGCTCGGCGTCGGGCAGGTCTCTGAGATAGGCACGCGCCGATTCTTCCGGCATGTAGCCGTCATGCGGACCCCAGACGATCAGGGTCGGCGGCCGGTGCTCGCGCAGATAGGCCTGGTAGCGCGGGAACCGGTCGAGATTTTCCTTCAGGCCTTCCATCAGGCCGACGGCTATCTGCTTGCGCTTCGGCGTCACCAGCGGCCATGACAGTTTCCACAGGTCCGGCGGTATGGTCTCAGCCAGTTCCCGCGTAACCTCGTTGAGGAATTCTTCGCGGAATCCTTGCTCGCTGACCGCGTCCTCCAGCACCTTCCGGCTTTCCGGCGTCGGCTCGGCGAAGTGGTCGAGCAGGCCCTCGTATTTCGGGCCGAGCGCGTCCTCGTAGATGTCGCCGTTCTGGATGATCAGCGCCGCGATGCGCCGCGTATCCTCCATCGCCAGGCGCAGGCCGATCTGCGAGCCGTAGTCGTGCAGATAGATGGCGAAGCGGGCGACGCCCATTTCCTCGACGAACTGGCCGAGGAAGCGCGTATAGCCGGCGAAGCTGTAATCGAAGCCGTCCGGCGTATCGCTGAAGCCCTGGCCGGGAAAGTCCGGCGCGAGCAGCCGCCAGCGATCGGCAAGCGCCGGCATGAAATTGCGGAACTCGAAGGACGATGACGGATAGCCGTGCGGCAGGAGCACGACGGGCGCACCTATAGGCCCGGCCTCGCGGTAGAAGGTGCGCACGCCGCCGACATCGGCATAGCGGTGGCGGACGCGTCTGTCCGGGTGGGCGGTAGCGTGATCGGGCATGGCCGGCTCCTCCGTGGAGCCGGCAAAACCACGCGGGACGGCGTTCGTTCCGCCAATTACGCCCCTGCCCGCTCCATGCCGAGGCGGGCGATGCGGCGCAACTCGTCGATCGCGGTCAGCCCGCCATTGCGCTCGTAGTGCCAGAAGGTCCAGCCGTTGCAGGCGTCGAGCTCCTGCACCTGCGCGCCGACGCGGTGGATCGAGCCGACGCGGTCGCCGGCCGCGATGGTGCCGTCGGCGCGCACCTTGGCCACCCAGCGCTTCCTGGCGTCATAGAGGAACATGCCGGGCCGCACGATGCCGGCATCGATCAGGCTGACGAAGGCGACGCGCGGCTCGGCGCGCTTGCCGGTGAGCAGCGACAGGTCGATGCTGGGCAGCGGCACCACGGCATCGATACGCTCGCGCGCGGCGTCGATATAGGCCTGCTCGCGCTCGATGCCGACGAAATGGCGGCCGAGGCGCTTCGCCACCGCGCCGGTGGTGCCCGAGCCGAAGAAGGGATCGAGCACGACGTCGCCGGGCTTGGTCGAGGCCATCATGACGCGCGCCAGCAGCGCCTCCGGCTTCTGCGTCGGATGCAGCTTGTTGCCGCTGTCGTCCTTCAGCCGCTCGGCGCCGGTGCAGATCGGGAACAGCCAGTCGGAGCGCATCTGCACGTCGTCATTGGCTGCCTTCAGCGCGTCGTAGTTGAAGGTGTAGCCCTTGGCGGCGGCGTCGCGCGAAGCCCAGATCATCGTCTCGTGCGCGTTCTGGAAGCGGCGCCCGCGGAAATTGGGCATCGGGTTGGTCTTGCGCCAGACGATGTCGTTCAGGATCCAGTAGCCGAGGTCCTGCATGGCCGCGCCGACGCGGAAGATGTTGTGGTAGGAGCCGATCACCCAGATGGTGCCGTTGGGCTTCAGCACCCGGTGGGCGGCGAGCAGCCAGGCGCGGGTGAAGGCGTCGTAGGCGGCAAAACTCTCGAAGCGATCCCAGTCGTCATCGACCGCGTCGACCTTGGACTGGTCGGGGCGATGCAGGTCGCCGTTGAGCTGGAGATTGTAGGGCGGGTCGGCGAAGATCGCGTCGATGCTCTTTTCGGGAAGCCTCTCCAGCGCGGCGACGCAGTCGCCCTTCAGGATGGTGTCGAGCCAGGGAGCTTCGGCCGGCTGGAAGGACGAGACGGCGAGAGACGCTTGCATGCTGCTACCCGAATACGCGTGACTGTTTACCCGCCGTTATGGTTACCGTTTCGCGTAAATTTTTAATGAAGCGGGAGCAGTCGAGGATCGGTCAATGCTCGCCGTCAAACCTTGTCCCAAGGCGCTGGCGTCTGCATCGTCCTACGGAGTCGGTCGTTTGGCTGGGGTGGCATATCCAGCCTTGCCAGGAATTGAGCGAACGCCTGGGGCTCGAGTTCGATGATCAGTCGATCGATCAAGTCGCACTCCTCGTCCAGGCTGTGACCTGTCGCAGTCTTCTGGGTACTCGACATTGAAGTCTCCTGATCTCAAGAATAAAGCAACCTTGCTGTTCGAACCAGCATCTTCGCTGGACCGGACGAACCACTCGCGCATCCGATACAACAGCCCTCGAAATTTGCCCATTGCGGCCACTTCGTGTATGCGGCGCGGGAAACGGCGACCCACCCCGCATCCTCTCCCCTCCCGATCCGCGAAGCTCATGAACCAGCCAGACCTCGTCATTTTCGACTTCGACGGAACGCTCGTCGATTCCGAGATCATCGCCGCCCGCGTCGAGGCCGACCTGCTCACCCGCGCCGGGTTTCCGATCACCGGCGAGGAGATGTGCGTGCGCTATGCCGGCCTTACCTTCAAGGACATCATGCTGAGGATCGAAGAGGAGGCGCATGTGCCGCTGCAGGCCTCGCTGATCGGCGAGGCCGAGGTGCTGGTCGACCGCAAGCTGCGCGCCGAGGTGCGCATGATCGACGGCGCGCGGGCCGCGGTCGCCGCGGTCGGGGCGAAAAGATGCATCTGCTCGAATTCGCGCACCGAGCGGATCCGCTTCATGCTGGAGAAGACCGGGCTCGACCATCTGTTCGGCGTGGACGACGTCTTCTCGGCGCTGAGCACGCCGAGCGGCAGGCCGAAGCCGGCGCCCGACGTCTTCCTGCACGCGGCAAAGCACTATGCGGCCGACCCGGCCAACACCTTCGTCGTCGAGGATTCGGTGCACGGCATCCACGGCGCCAAGGCTGCCGGCATGCGCGTCATCGGCTTCACGGGTGCGGCCCACACCTATCCCGGCCACGCCGACATGCTGACCGATGCCGGCGCCGAGACGGTCATCCACCGCTGGTCGGATTTCCGCGGCGTCCTCGCCGCGCTGGCGGAATGGTCGGACGCCTGACCGGGGCGGCGGTGATCCTCCTACTGGGCCGATGCGGTCTTCTTCGGCGGTCCCTCGTCAAAGCCGGCGAAGATCTGGATGTTCTGCTGCGACGGCTCGGGAATGGTGATGTTCGGGTCGTTGAACATGAACTGCGTGGCGGTCGAGGAATCGGCACTCGCCGCCTGGTGCTTGTGAAGCTGGGAATAGAGGATGGTGTCGCCCTGCACTACGGCGATGCGGATCGGCACGGTGGCGCTCGCCGAGCCGCCGGCCGGCCCGGGAACGACCCGACCGGCGACGGCGACGTTGATGGTCAGATTGCCGCCGGAGCGCGAGCAGGCGCGCGTGACGTCGGTGATGGAGGCCTGGTATTGCAGCTTCGTCGGGTCGTCCTGGCCGCCCTTGGCGTAGCTGTTGAAATAGGCCGTCCCGTCGCGCAGCGTGACGCGCGGGCAATAGCCGCGCAGCTCGCTTTCCAGAACCTTGCCCTGCGGCGGCTTCGCGTCCCCGCCGCCCGAGCTCCCCAGAAGACTGCCCCCGTCGCCGGACTGGCAGCCCGCGACGGCGAAAATAAAGCCGGACACGATGAGGCCCGGCACGATACGTCGGTTAGCCAAACGAAACTCCATATACCGCTCTTCCCACCCGCAAAGCGTTTGCTCTATAGCAACGGCGCGTCCGAAATGCGACGGGTGGCGCGGCGATTTGCACAAACGGGCCATCCGAACGGTCTCGCAGGGAGCCATTGACGATGAGATATGTCAGCACGCGCGGCAGCGCTCCGACGCTCGGTTTTTCCGATGCGGTGCTATCCGGACTGGCGCGCGACGGCGGGCTCTATGTCCCCGATGCATGGCCGGAACTGTCGCCCGCCGAGCTTCGCGCCCTGCGCGGCCTCTCCTATCCCGAGCTGGCGATCCGGCTGCTCACGCCCTTTCTCGGTGGCGAGATCGACCGGCCGACCTTCGGCAGGATCGTGCGCGAGGCCTATGCCAGCTTCCGCCACGAGGCCGTCTGTCCGCTGATGCAGCTCGACGGCCGGACATTCGCACTGGAACTCTTCCACGGCCCGACGCTCGCCTTCAAGGACGTGGCGATGCAGCTTCTCGGCCGCCTCATGGACCATATCCTGGCCGAGCGCGGCGAGCGTGCCACGATCGCCGCGGCGACCTCCGGCGATACCGGCGGCGCGGCCATCGAGGCCTTCGCCGGCCGTGAGCGCACCGACATGTTCGTGCTCTTCCCGCATGGCCGCGTCTCGCCGGTGCAGCAGCGGCAGATGACCACGTCCAAGGCCGCCAACGTCCATGCGCTCTCCATCGAGGGCAATTTCGACGACTGCCAGGGGCTGGTGAAGGACATGTTCAACGACCATCGCTTCCGCGATGGCGTGTCGCTGTCCGGCGTCAATTCGATCAACTGGGCGCGCATCATGGCCCAGATCGTCTACTACTTCTCCTCGGCGCTCTCGCTGGGCAGCCCGGACCGGCCGGTCTCCTTCACCGTGCCGACCGGCAATTTCGGCGACATCTTCGCCGGCTACGCCGCCAAGCGCATGGGCCTGCCCATCGACCGGCTGGTCATCGCCACCAACGACAACGACATCCTGGCGCGCACGCTTTCGTCCGGCGAATACCGGACGCGCGGCGTCGTCGCCACCACCTCGCCGTCGATGGACATCCAGGTCTCCTCGAATTTCGAGCGGCTGCTGTTCGAGGCCTCCGGCCGCGACAGCGGCGCGGTAATCCGCTGCATGAACGGGCTGAAGCAGTCCGGCGGCTTCACCATCGACACTCCGACCCTCTCGGCGATACGCGGGGATTTCGACGCCGGCCGCGCCTCCATGGCGGAGACCGCCCAGACCATCGGCCGGACGCTGAAGGCCAGCGGCTACCTGCTCGATCCGCATACGGCGACCGCCGTTCACGTCGCCTCGCAACAGCTGACGGAGAGCCCGATGATCGTGCTCGCCACCGCCCATCCGGCGAAATTCCCGGACGCCGTCAAGGCGGCATCGGGCGTGTTTCCCGCCCTGCCGGAGTGGCTGTCGGGCCTGATGGACGCAGAGGAAAGATACACGGTACTTCCCTCCGACCTGAAAATGGTGGAAGATCACATTAGCCGACACGCACGTGCGGCGCGCCAGGGAGTTTGATCTTGATGGGTGTTGAGGTAAGCCGTCTGTCGAACGGCCTGACAGTCGCGACCGAAACCCTTCCCAGCATCGAAACCGTCGCCCTGGGCGTCTGGGTCAAGTCCGGCGCCCGCAACGAGCGCGACGAAGAGCACGGCATGGCCCACCTGCTCGAGCACATGGCCTTCAAGGGCACCAGCGGCCGCAGCGCCTTCCAGATCGCCTCGGACATCGAGAATGTCGGCGGCGAGATCAACGCCGCGACAAGCGTCGAGACCACGTCCTTCTATGCCCGCGTGCTCGGCGGCGACGTGCCGCTCGCCATCGACATTCTCGCCGACATCCTGCAGGACTCGACCTTCGACCCCGACGAGCTAGAGCGCGAGCAGCACGTCATCCTGCAGGAGATCGGCGCGGCCTTCGACACGCCGGACGACATCGTCTTCGACAAGTTCACCGAGACCGCGTATCGCCAGCAGACGATCGGCCGCTCGATCCTGGGCACGCCGGACACGGTGCGCTCCTTCACCTCGCGGCAGCTGCACGCCTTCATGGAGCGGCAGTACGGCGCCGACGACATGGTGGTGGTGGCCGCCGGCGACGTGAGACACGACGCCTTCGTGCGCGAGGTGGAGAAGAAGCTCGGCGGCTTCCGGCCCAAGGCGCGCAGCGTCGTTCCGCATCCGGCGCACTATGTCGGCGGCGACTTCCGCGAAGAGCGCGACCTGATGGATGCGCAGATCGTGCTCGGCTTCGAGGGCCGCGCCTATCACGTGCGCGACTTCTACGCCTCGCAGGTGCTGTCGATGATCCTGGGCGGCGGCATGTCGTCCCGCCTGTTCCAGGAGGTGCGCGAAAAGCGCGGCCTCTGCTATTCGGTCTACGCGTTCCACTGGGGCTTCTCCGACACCGGCATCTTCGGCGTGCATGCGGCGACCGGCCAGGGCGACATCGCCAGGCTCGTGCCGGTGATCATCGAGGAGTTGCAGAAGACCGGCGAGCGGATCGACCAGTCCGAGCTCGACCGCGCGCGCGCCCAGTATCGCGCCGGCCTCATCATGTCCGCCGAAAGCGCCGCCAGCCGCGCCTCGCAGATCGCCAGGCAGATCCTGCTGTTCGGCCGGCCGATCAGCAAGGAAGAGCTGATGGAGCGGCTTTCCGCGTTGACGGTGGAGCGACTGACCGACCTGTCGGCACGGCTGTTCTCGACGCTGCCCACGGTGGCGGGCATCGGGCCGGTGGGATCCCTGCCCTCCTACGAGGCGATCCGCGATTCGCTGGTCGGCGCCGCCCCCGCGGTTGGCAAGCTCGCCGTCTGACGTCCTGATGCATGATCGCGCTTCCCTTCTTCCGCCGCGACTTTCCGTCGCTGAAGAGTGAACGTGTCGTCCTGCGCATGCCGGCCTCCGGCGACTATCGCGAATGGGCGGCGCTGCGCGCCGAAAGCCGCCGTTTCCTCGAGCCGTGGGAGCCGCGCTGGGCCAGCGACGAACTCGACTGGCCGTCCTGGCGCCAGCGGCTCCACCGCTACCGCGAGGACTTCCACCAGGGCATCGGCGTCGGCTTCTTCATCTTCGAGGCCTCCTCCTGCAAGCTGATGGGCGGCATCACCATAGGCAATGTCCGCTACGGCGTCTCGCAGAGCGGCCAGATCGGCTACTGGATCGGCGAGCGCTACGCCGGCAAGGGCTACATGCCCGAGGCGCTGCGCCTTGTCGCCGGCTACGCCTTCGATACGCTTCGGTTGCACCGCATCGAGGCCGCCTGTATTCCCGACAACACACGATCCATCCGCGTGCTTGAAAAAGCCGGATTCCAGCGCGAGGGACTGCTGCGATCCTATCTCAGGATCAACGGCATCTGGCACGACCACTATCTCTACGCCCTGATCGCCGACGATCGCGGCGCCGCCCTGAAGGACTGATTGTTGCAGTTTTCCATCCGATACCTGATCGCCCTTCTGGGCGCGGTGCTGCTCAGCCTGATGGCTGTCGCGCCGGGCTATGCCATCGAGCCGATCAAGATCGCGCGCGACGACGTGGCGCTGGACCTTTCCGGCGCGCTGGAGATCCATCGCAGCCAGGGCCAGAACTTCCAGGTCTCGACGGCGCCCGGCCCCGACGGCATCGTGCGGCGCATCGAGGTGGAGGCCAAGGACGCGGCATCGGGCGACTGGGCCGTCTTCGCGCTCGCCAACACCACCGACCAGCAGATCGACAAGCTGATCGTGGCGCCGCATTTCAGGCTGGTGAATTCCGGCCTGTTCTGGCCCGATCTCGGCTCGAGCCGCATCGCCGCCATCACTCCCAGCGAAGGCTTTGCGCTGGACCGGCAGGTCAGCCCGGACGCCGACGTCTTCCAGGTCACTCTGGACCCCGGCGCCGTGGTGACCTTCGTGGCCGAGCTGGCGTCGCCGCGCCTGCCGCAGGTCTATCTGTGGGCGCCCGACGCCTACAAGGACTCCATCAATTCCTACACGCTCTACCGCGGCATCGTCATCGGCATCGCCGGCCTGCTGGCGCTGTTCCTGACCATCCTGTTCGTCGTCAAGGGAACCTCGATGTTCCCGGCCACGGCGGCACTCTCCTGGGCGGTTCTCGCCTATATCTGCGTCGATTTCGGCTTCGTCAACGAGGTGATCGAGATCACGCCGGGCAGCCAGCAGATCTGGCGGGCCGGAACGGAAGTGGCGCTGGCGACCACCTTCGTGGTGTTCCTGTTCGCCTATCTCAACCTCAACCGATGGCACGGCCATTTCAGCTATGGCGCGCTGCTGTGGATCGCCGGGCTGGCGCTGATCGCCGGCGTCGCCGTCGTCGACCCGGCGGTCGCGGCCGGCACGGCGCGCGTCTCCTTCGCAGCCACGGCGGCGGTCGGGCTCGGGCTGATCGTCATGCTCGGCTTCCGCGGCTACGACCGCGCCATTATGCTGGTGCCGAGCTGGGTCATGGTGCTCGCCTGGATGACGGCGTCGTGGATGGCGATCACCGGCGTCCTCAACAACGACATCGTGCAGCCGGCGCTGGGCGGCGGCCTGGTGCTGATCATCCTGTTGATCGGCTTCACCGTCATCCAGCACGCCTTCGCCGGCGGCGCCCTGCACCAGGGCCTGTTCAGCGATCTCGAGCGGCAGGCGCTGGCCGTCGCCGGATCCGGCGACACCGTGTGGGACTGGGACGTGCTGCGCGACCGGGTGACGACGCGCCCCGATGTCAGCCTGCCGCTCGGCCTCTCGCCCAACGCGCTCGGCGGCCCCGCCCGCACCTGGCTGCCGGTGCTGCACGCCGACGACCGCGACAGCTTCCGCACCACGCTCGACGTGGTGCTGGAGCACCGGCGCGGGCGCGTGATGCAGCATTTCCGCCTGCGCGGCGCCGACGGCCACTATCACTGGTTCGCCCTCAAGGCGCGGCCGGTGGTGGGATCGGACGGCGAGGTCATCCGCTGCGTCGGCACCCTGGTCGACATCACCGAGCAGAAGAAGTCGGAGGAGCGGCTGCTGCAGGACGCCGTGCACGACAATCTCACCGGCCTGCCCAACCGCGAGCTGTTCCTGACCCGGCTGGAAACGGTGATCTCCATCGCCAAGACCGAGGAGACGGTGCGCCCGACCGTGCTCGTCATCGACATCGACCGCTTCAAGCAGGTCAATGACGGCCTCGGCATCTCCGCCGGCGACACCATCCTGCTGACCATCGCGCGCCGCCTGCACAGGCTGCTGAAGCCGGCCGACGCGCTGTCGCGCTTCTCCGGCGACCAGTTCGCCTTCATGCTCCTGTCCGAGCAGGATCCGGCCCGCATCGCCGCCTTCGCCGATTCGATCAAGCAGGCGATCCGCACGCCCGTGAACTTCGCGAAGCGCGAGATCATCCTCACCGCCTCGGTCGGCCTCGTCACCTGGACGACGACACAAGGCACCGCTGCCGACATGGTCAAGGACGCCGAGCTCGCCATGCAGCAGGCGAAGCGTTTCGGCGGCGACCGTATCGAGCCGTTCCGCCCGGCCTTCCGCTCCGTCGGAACCGATCGGCTGCAGCTCGAATCCGACCTGCACCGTGCCGTCGAGCGCAAGGAGCTGACGCTCGTCTACCAGCCGATCGTGCGGCTGGAGGACCGTTCCGTCGCCGGCTTCGAGGCGCTGCTCAGATGGGAGCATCCGCGCCGCGGCGCCATCCCGCCCTCCGACTTCATCCCGGTCGCCGAAAACAGCGGGCTGATCGTCCAGCTCGGCCTGTTCGCCATGCAGCGGGCCGCGGAGGACCTGGCGTCCTGGCAGACGCAGATCGGCGAGACGCCGCTGTCGGTCTCGGTCAACCTGTCAAGCCGGCAGCTTCTGCGCCGCGACCTCGTCAGCGACGTGCGCTCGGTGGTGGCACGCGCCAACATCAAGCCGATCTGCTTCCGCCTGGAGCTCACCGAGTCGCTGGTGATGGACAATCCCGAGCAGAGCGCGCACGTGCTCGCAAAGCTGAAGAAGCTCGGCATCGGCCTGTCGATCGACGATTTCGGCACCGGCTATTCGTCGCTCTCCTATCTCACCCGCTTCCCGTTCGACACGATCAAGATCGACAAGAGCTTCCTGGAGGACCCCTCCCCCAAGCGCGCGGTGCTGCTGAAGTCCATGGTCAGCATGGCGCACGAGCTCGGCATGGCGGTGGTGGCGGAAGGCATTTCGGACGAACGCGACGCGCTGGAGCTCAGGCAGATGGGCTGCGAGTTCGTGCAGAGCTACATGTTCGGCGCGCCGATGCCGGCCGATGCGGCGCTGAAGATGCTGAAGGAGCAGTACCCGGCCGTTCAGGCGTGACCGGCGACCGGGCTGAGATGCGCGAGGTCGATGCCGAGCGAGGCGATCACACGGTCGTATTTCCGGTCCATGTCGGCATCGAACAGGAGATCCGGACCGGCCGGGCAGGTCAGCCAGCCGTTCTCCTGAATCTCCCTTTCGAGCTGGCCGGCGCCCCAGCCGGAATAGCCGAGCGCCATCAGCGCCTGTCTCGGCCCCCTTCCCTTCGAGATGGCGCGCAATATGTCGATGGTGGCCGTAAGACAGATGTCCTGCGACACCGGCAGCGAGGATTCGACCCGATAATCGCCGGTGTGCAGCACGAAGCCGCGGCTGCGATCGACCGGCCCGCCGTTGCGCACGACGAAATTGCGCGCGGAATCGGGCAGTCTGATCGCCTCGCGCTCGTCCATCAGGCCGAGCTGGACGAGCAGGTCGGGAAACAGCATCTGCTGGGCCTGGTTGATGATAAGCCCCATCGCCCCTTCCTCGCTGTGGGCGCAGACATAGATGACTGCGCGGGCGAAACGGTCGTCCTTCATCCCGGGCATGGCGATCAGGAAATGCCCGTCGAGGAAACCGCGCTTGGCCGAGGCTTTGTGCTTCAGGATGTCCATGCCCCAAAGTAACGTTTTTTTCGCCCGCTTGAAAGACGGCTTTGCAGAGGCTAAGCGCCGGCGGCCTGATTCGAGTCACGTAAAAATGACCCTGAGGCGACGACCCGGGCCATTGCAAATGGCCGGCCGCATCGGCAAACCCGCGCCATGAAGATGCTCCGCCCACTGGCGGCCTCGGCCGCCGCTTCGTTTCTGCTGTGCGGTGGCGCGCTCGCCTCGTCGAGCCCGTGGATCGAGGTCGAGGGCGGAAGCGTGCGGCTGGTGACCAGCGGCAGGCCGGATGCCGAGGGGCGGCTGCAGGGGGTTCTCGACATAAAGCTGTCGCCGGGCTGGAAGACCTACTGGCGCGATCCCGGCGCCGCCGGCGTGCCGCCGACGATCGACATCTCCACCAGCCGCAACGTCGTCGGCGCGTCGCTCGACTTCCCGGCTCCCGAGCGCCACCACGACGGCACCTTTTCCTGGGCCGGCTACAGCCGGCCCGTTGGACTTCCCGTCACCTTTCAGCTCGACGATCCGACGCTGCCGGCGACCGTCGGCGCCACCATCTTCCTCGGCATATGCGAGACCATCTGCGTTCCGGTGAAGGCGACGCTGGCGCTCGACCCCGACGCCGATCCCGACAATCCCGACGACGTGGCGCTGGTCTCCTCCGCCCGCGCCGGCCTGCCCGCCCCGGCGACGCCGGACTTCGGCGTCCGCGTGGTCGGCATGGAAGGCAAGAATCTCGTGGTCGAGGCCAATTTTCCCGGATCGGCGGACGGCGCCGACCTCTTCGTCGCCGCCGACAACGGCTACGCCTTCGAGGAGCCGAAAAAATCCGAGAGGGATGGCCGGACCTATTTCACCATCCCCGCCGTTCGGCCGGACACGCCGCCGGAGGGCGACGGGCTGCACTATACGCTGGTGACCGCGGGCGGCGCCGTCAGCGGCATCCTTCCCTATTTCTGAAGGAGCCGATTGCGGAGCCGACGGTTAGCGCGTAATCGGTCCAGGTATTTCCCAGAGGACGGAGAGACAGGATGACGATCACGGTCGGCGAAAAACTGCCGGAAGCCAGCTTCAAGGTCATGACGGCGGACGGCGCCAAGACGCTGACCACGGCGGACGTGTTCTCGGGCAAGAAGGTCGTGCTGTTCGCCGTGCCCGGCGCCTTCACCCCGACCTGCAGCAACAACCACCTGCCCGGCTACCTGGAGAACCGCGACGCCATCCTGTCGCGCGGCGTCGACACCATCGCGGTCGTCGCCGTCAACGACCAGTTCGTCATGGCCGCATGGGCGCGCTTCTCCGGCGCGGAGGACAAGATCCTGTTCCTGGCCGACGGCAGCGGCGACTTCGTCAGGGCGATCGGCCTCGACGCCGATTTCAGCGCCAACGGCATGGGCCTGCGCTCCAAGCGCTTCTCGATGATCGTCGACGACGGCAAAGTCACCCAGCTCAATGTCGAGACCCAGTCGGGCGTCAGCGAGTCGGGCGCGGCAAAGATCCTCGAGCAGCTCTGATGGCCGACATGCTGTGGCGCGCCGTGGCGATCGGGATCGGCGCCACCGCCCTGATGGATATATGGGCGATCCTGCTGAACCGGCTGTTCGGCCTCGGCCTGCCGAAATGGGATCTCGTCGGCCGCTGGGTCTGGCACCTCGGCGGCAAGGTCTTTCACGACGACATCGGCAAGGCGGCGCCCTACAAGCATGAGCTGGCGCTTGGCTGGGCGTTCCACTATGCCGTCGGCATCCTCTACGGCATCGTCCTGGTGGCGTTCGTCGGGTCCGGCTGGCTTGCCGCGCCGACCTTCCTGCCGGCCTTCATCCTCGGCATCGTCACCGTCGGCGCCGGCTGGTTCCTGCTGGCGCCCGGCATGGGCGGCGGCTGGGCCGCCTCGAAACACCCCAACCCGACGCAGGCGCGGGCGCTCAACCTGGTCGCCCACACCGTCTTCGCCCTCGGCCTTTTCGGCACGGCGTTGCTGATTCGGTGAAGCGGCGGCCTCAATAGCTCTGCGTCGAGCGCCGCGGCTTTCGCGGCGCCGGCCGCGCAGCTGCGGCCAGCGGATCGGCGGGCCGCAACGGCTTCTTCTTGAACGGCGCCATGCCCATGCGGGCGAGTTCGTCGGCGCGCTCGTTCTCCGGATGGCCGGCATGGCCCTTGACCCAGTGCCACGTCACCTTGTGGCGGCGCGTCGCCTCGTCCAGCGCCTGCCACAGCTCGGCATTCTTCACCGGCTGCCTCGACGCGGTCTTCCAGCCGTTCTTCTTCCAGCCGTGGATCCAGCCGGAGATGCCGTCGCGCACGTAGTTGCTGTCGGTATAGAGGTCGACCGTGCAGGGCTCTTTCAGGGCGTTCAGCCCTTCGATCGCCGCCATCAGTTCCATGCGGTTGTTGGTGGTGGCCGCCTCGCCGCCCGACAGTTCCTTGACGGTGTCGTTGAAGCGCAGGATGGCGCCCCAGCCGCCGGGGCCGGGGTTGCCCGAGCAGGCGCCGTCGGTGAAGATCTCGATCTGCTTCATGTCAGAACCCGTATTCGGCGGCGGAGCGGATGTTGCGGTGGAAGCGCAGGCGCCGCACGAATTCCAGCGGGTCGCGCTTCTGCACCAGGGCGCCGTCGGGAATGGTCAGCCAGTCGTAGAGCCTGGTCAGCATGAAGCGCAGTGCCGAGCCGCGCGCCAGAAGCGGCAGTGCTTCGACCTCCGCCTGCTCCAGCGGCCGCACCGAGCGGTAGCCGGCGAGCAGCGCCGTGCTCTTGGTGAGGTTGTAGGAATGATCCTTCTCGAAGCACCAGGCGTTGAGGCAGGTGGCGAGATCGTAGGCGTAGAAGTCGTTGCAGGCGAAGTAAAAATCGATCAGACCCGACAGTTTTTCGCCAAGGAAGAACACATTATCGGGGAAAAGATCGGCATGAATGATGCCTGAAGGCAGGTTTTCGGGCCAGTTTCGCTCGAGCTCGGCGAAGTCGCGGTCGACCTCGGCGACAAGGCCGGGCTCGACCCCGTCGGCGCGGTCGCGGGCGCCGGCCCACAGCTTTCGCCAGCCGTCGATCTGCAGCGCGTTCGGCCGCGTCAGCGGGAAATCGGCGCCGGCGATGTGCATGGCGGCAAGCGCCCTGCCGACCTCGCGGCATTGCGCAACGGTCGGGCGGCGCATCCACATGCCTTCAAGGAAGGTGATCAGCGCCGCCGCGCGCCCGGCCAACTCGCCGACCAGCGCGCCGTCCCTGCGGTGCACCGGCAGCGGGCAGACGATACCCTTCCTGGCCAGATGGTCCATCAGGCCGAGGAAGAACGGCAAATCCTGCCGCTCCACCCGCTTCTCGTAGAGGGTGAGGATATAGGCGCCGGAGGTCGTGTGGAGCAGGTAGTTCGAGTTCTCGGAACCCTCGGCGATGCCCTTGTAGGACAGCAGGTCGCCGACCGCGTAGTTGCGGAGGAACGCTGCCAGCTCGCCTTCCGAAACGTCGGTATAGACCGCCATCAGTTGCCGCCGTTCACGAAGGCCATGTCGGCCGCTGTCAGCTCGACGTCGCGCAGGGCCCGCATCACCGGAAAGTTCTCCAGTTCGGTCGCCGTCACGGCAAGGTCGAGCCTGACGTCGAAACGCTCGCGGAAGGCGTCGATGATCTCGCCGACGATGATCTCCGGCGCCGAGGCTCCTGCCGACAGGCCGACGGTGGCGACCGCGCCGATCTCGTCCCACGGGATTTCCGAGGCGCGCTGCACCAGCAGCGACATTTTCGCTCCGGCGCGCTCGGCGACCTCGACCAGCCGCTTGGAGTTGGACGAATTGGGGGCGCCTACGACGAGGAAGAGGTCGGCACCGGGCGCCGCCTCCTTGACCGCCTCCTGGCGGTTGGTGGTGGCATAGCAGATCGATTCGGCGGCGGGTGCCTTGAGGTCGGGAAAGCGCTGCTCCAGCGCCTTGAGCAGCCCAGCCGTGTCCTCGACCGACAGCGTCGTCTGGGTGACGAAGCCGAGGGCCGACGCATCCTCCGGCTCGAACCGGTCGATGTCGGCTTCCGTCTCGATCAGCGTGACGGCACCGGGCGGCAATTGCCCCATCGTGCCGATGACCTCCGGATGGCCGGCATGGCCGATGAGCAGAACATGGCGGCCGAGCCGCTGGTGGCGCATCGCCTGCTTGTGCACCTTGGATACCAGCGGGCAGGTCGCGTCGAGATAGAAGAGATTGCGCGCCACCGCGTCGGCCGGCACCGATTTCGGTACGCCGTGGGCCGAGAACACCACCGGCGCGTCGCGATGCTCGGCCGGGATTTCGTGGAGTTCCTCGATGAACACCGCGCCGAGCTGCTGCAGGCCCTCGACCACGTAGCGGTTGTGCACGATCTCGTGGCGCACATAGACCGGGGCGCCATATTTCTTCAGCGCCAGCACGACGATCTGGATGGCGCGGTCGACCCCCGCGCAGAAGCCGCGCGGCTGACAGAGCCGGATGGTGAGTGGTGGTTTGATCGGTAGGGCTGGCATGGCGGGTGGTTGCTTTCAGGCGCCGACTTGAAGGGTCGACCCCTGCCCTGTCAAGGGCCGCGACCTTCTGCCGACCAGCGATGCGCTACGCAAATCGTCACGGACGCTTGCGCCGGCCGTAGAGCCACAGCGCCGTGACGCCGGCCAGCGCCGCCGCCAGCCCGTACCAGGTCAGCGCGTATTGCAGGTGATTGTTGGGCAGGTCGATCATCGTCACCCCGCCGATCGGCAGGCCGCCCGGATTGGGCGTGCCGTCGGCATCGATGAAGAAGGGCAGGACGTCGGCGCGGCGCGGCAAATCGGCCGACCACGCCATGGCGTTCAGATCCTTCCAGTAGAAGACGTTCTTCCAGGGCTCGTTGTCCGGCACGATGGACGACGGTTTTGCCGGCAGCGGATTGCGGCCGAGTCCCTTCACCGTCACCTCGCCCTCGACCTGCGACGCCGGCCGCGAGGCCGCCTCCTTCAGCGCATAGGGCACGAAGCCGCGGTTGACGAAGACGAAGCGGTTGTAGGGCAGGCGCAGCGGCGTGTAGACATAGAAACCCGACTGCCCCTTGTGGGTCGCCAGGAAATGGCGCTCGCCGCTGTTGAGGAAGGTACCGCGCAGCTCCACCGGCCAGTAGTCGACGTCGCCGCTGCGGGCATAGCGCGCCTCGAGCGAATCGATCGAGATCGGCGGCTGGGCGATGCGGTCGTGGATGGTGGCGATCAGCCCTTCCTTCCAGTGCAGACGTTCCACCTGCCAGGTGCCCAGCGCGACCAGGGCGGCGAAGGCCAGCGCCGACAGGGCCACCAGCAGCCACGGGAACGGCCTGTCGTCTTGAACCGGGCCGACCGTCATGACACTACTCCGGCCGGTCGAGCCGACCTTCGGCCGCCTTGTTGCGATACTGCAGCGAAATCAGCATGCCCTTGATGAGACGCAGCGCCGAGAGACTTAGCGCTATCGTCAGCGGAATCCACAGCAGGAAATGCAGCCACAGCGGCGGGCCGTAGGAGACCTCCGTCCACAGCGCCAGGCCGACGACGACGAAGCCGACGATCAGGATGACGAAGACGGCCGGACCGTCGCCGGCATCGGCGAAGGAATAGTCGAGCCGGCAGACGCCGCAGGCCGGTGCGACCGTCAGGAAGCCGGAGAACAGACGGCCTTCGCCGCAGCGCGGGCAGCGCCCCTTCAGCCCGACGCTGAAAGGGTCGACCGGAGGCCAGTGCGCCTTGTCCTCGACCATGTCTATGTCTCCTGCGTGCGGCGTGAACGCGCCACCTGCCTCAGCGATCCAAATCCGGCGGATTTAGGAACGCGCGGCCTTCCGGAAAAGCAGAGGGGCGGCCATGCTGCCATGACCGCCCCTGTAGAAACCCTGTCCGGCCGTCAGTGGCCCGCCGCGATCGGCGCGCCGGAGGACGCCCACACATAGATGCAGGCGAACAGGAACAGCCAGACGACGTCGACGAAGTGCCAGTACCAGGCGGCCGCCTCGAAGCCGAAATGCTGCTTCGAGGTGAAGTCGCCGCGCATGGCGCGGATCAGGCAGACCAGCAGGAAGATGGTTCCGATGAAGACGTGGAAGCCATGGAAGCCGGTCGCCATGAAGAAGGTCGCGCCGTAGATGGAGTCGGCGAAGGCGAAGGGCGCATGCATGTACTCGTAGATCTGGACGAAGGAGAACAGCACGCCAAGCCCGACGGTCAGCACCAGGCCGTTGATGAGGCCCTTGCGGTCGTCATGCAGCAGCGCGTGGTGCGCCCAGGTGACCGTCGTGCCCGACAGCAGCAGGATGATGGTGTTGTAGAGCGGCAGATGGAAGGGATCGAGCACCTCGATGCCCTTCGGCGGCCAGACGCCGCCGGTGAACTCGGCGCGCGTCACCTGATGCACCTCGTTGGGGAACAGGCTGGCGTCGAAGAAGGCCCAGAACCAGGCGACGAAGAACATCACCTCGGAGGCGATGAACATGATCATGCCGTAGCGCAGGTGCAGCGACACCACACGGGTGTGGTGGCCCTCATGCGCTTCCTTGATGGTGTCCGACCACCAGCCATACATGGTGTAGAGGATCACCAGAAGCCCGATGGCGAAGATGAAGTAGCGGGCGCTGGCGAAGTCCATCCCGAAAAGATGAAGGCTGCCGCCCTTCAGGTACTGCATCCAGGCGACGCCGCCGAGGGCAGCGATCAGCGCCCCGACGGAACCCAGGAACGGCCACGGGCTGGGATCGATGATGTGGTAGTCGTGGTTCGGTTTCGCGTGCGCGTCTGCCATGTCTCAGCCCCCGATTTTTTCGTCGGCAGTTTTGCCCGTCTTGCCGGTCGCGGCGGCGGCCTTGGGGGCGGCCGGCTCGATCGGGAAGAAGGTGTAGGAAAGGGTGATGGTCTTCATGTTCTTCAGCTCGGGCACGTCTTCGATCGCCGGATCGACGTAGAAGACGACCGGCATGTCGATCGTTTCGCCCGCGTTGAGCGTGGTGTCGGTGAAGCAGAAGCACTCCACCTTGTTGAAATAGGCGCCGGCGAGCTCCGGCGTGACGTTGAAGGTGGCGCGGCCGGCCGACGGACGGTCGAACAGGTTGGTCGCCTTGTAGGCGATCTGCGTCGTCTCGCCGATCTTCATGGTGACGTCGCGCTGCACCGGCTGGAAGTCCCACGGCACGCCGCCGGCGACATTGGCGTCGAAGCGCACGGTGACGGTGCGGTCGAGCACCCGGTCGGAATACTGGGTGACGCGCTGGGTGGTGCCGCCGTAGCCGGTGATCTGGCAGAACATCGCGTAGAGCGGCACGGCGGCATAGGCCATGCCGACCATGCCGGCGAAGAAGGCCACGCACACGGCCGCCACCATGCGGTTCGACCGCTCGACGCGCGCATCCACGGGCTTCGCCTCGGCCATGCCTCAGAAGCTCCGCTCGATGACGGCCGGACCCATGCGCACCACGCTGACGGCGTAGACGACGACGACGAAGGCGACGAGCGCCAGCGCGATCGCGACCGAGCGGCTGCGGCGGGCCTTGAGCTGCGCCTCGGTGGGCTTGACGGTTTCGATTTCCATGACCAATCAGACTCCCGGCAGGCCGAACGCGCGTTCGGCGACGGTGTCCGCCAGATAGACGGCGAAGATCGCGAACAGATAGAGCAGCGAATAGGCGAACAGCAGCTTCGCCGGTCGCATCTCGCGGTCGCCGTCGGCCATGCGCAGCACCTTCCAGGCATACCAGACGAAGCCCGCGCCCAGCACCGCGGCAACCGCGCCATAGGGGGCGCCGGCATAGTCCAGCCACCAGGGCAGCAGGCCGACGATCGCGACGACGACCGAATAGGCGAATATCTGGCGCCGCGTCGAGGCCGCACCGGCGACGTTCGGCATCATCGGGATGCCGGCGCGGCCGTACTCGTCGGCCTTGAACAGCGCCAGCGCCCAGAAATGCGGCGGTGTCCACAGGAAGATGATGAGGAAGAGGATGACCGGCTCGAGCGTGACCGAGCCCGTCGCCGCGGCCCAGCCGATCACCGGCGGGAAGGCGCCGGCGGCACCGCCGATGACGATGTTCTGCGGCGTCCAGCGCTTCAGCCACATCGTGTAGATGACGGCGTAGAAGAAGATGGTGAAGGCAAGCAGCGAGGCGGCCAGCCAGTCGATGAGGAAGCCCAGCGCCATGACCGACAGGACCGACAGCACCAGGCCGAAGGCCAGCGCCTCGCCCGGCTTGACCCGGCCGGCCGGCACTGGCCGGCTCGCGGTGCGCCGCATCAGCGCGTCGATATCGGCGTCGTACCACATGTTCAGCGCGCCCGAGGCGCCGGCGCCGATGGCGATCGAAAGGATCGCGGTGAGCGCGATGAAGGGATTGACGGCCACGGGTGCCGCGACCATTCCGACGAAGGCGGTGAAGACCACAAGCGACATCACGCGCGGCTTGAGCAGCGCGAAGAAGTCACCGGCGGTCGCTTCCGACATGCCGGCGCCGCGGTCCTCCAGAATGGTCCTGTTCAAGAAAGCCATGCGTACGAAATTCGCTTTCCGTTTGGCTGCCGCCGCCGGTCGCCCGGCGGCGGAATGTCATTGCAGCGCCGTTACTTGATCTTCGGCAGCTGCTCCCACTGGTGGTAGGGCGGCGGCGAGGAGAGCTGCCACTCCAGCGTCGTCGCGCCCTCGCCCCACGGGTTGGCGCCGGCGACACGCTTCTTGGAGAACGCCTCGAAGACGCCGAACAGGAAGATCAGCACGCCGATGGCGGCGATGTAGGAGCCGTAGGACGAAACCATGTTCCAGCCCGCATAGGCATCGGGATAGTCGATGTAGCGGCGCGGCATGCCGGCCAGGCCGAGGAAATGCTGCGGGAAGAACACCAGGTTGACGCCGATGAAGGTCACCCAGAAATGGGTGCGGGCGATCAGCGGCGAGTACATGTAGCCGGTCATCTTCGGGAACCAGTAGTACCAGCCCGCGAAGATGGCGAAGACGGCGCCGAGCGACAGCACGTAGTGGAAGTGCGCCACCACGTAATAGGTGTCGTGCAGCGAGCGGTCGAGGCCGGCATTGGCGAGCTGCACGCCGGTGACGCCGCCCACGGTGAACAGGAAGATGAAGCCGATCGCCCACAGCATGGGGGTGCGCATCGAGATCGAGCCGCCCCACATGGTGGCGATCCACGAGAAGATCTTCACGCCCGTCGGCACCGCGATCACCATGGTCGCGAACACGAAGTAGCGCTGCGTGTCGAGCGAGATGCCGGTGGTGTACATGTGGTGGGCCCACACGACGAAGCCGACCGCGCCGATCGCCACCATGGCGTAGGCCATGCCGAGATAGCCGAAGATCGGCTTTCTCGAGAAGGTCGAGACGATGTGGCTGACAATGCCGAAGCCCGGCAGGATCAGGATGTAGACCTCGGGGTGACCGAAGAACCAGAACAGGTGCTGGAACAGGATCGGGTCACCGCCGCCGTCCGGCGCGAAGAAGGTCGTGCCGAAATTGCGGTCCGTCAGCAGCATGGTGATGGCGCCCGCCAGCACCGGCAGCGACAGCAGCAACAGGAAGGCGGTGATCAGCACCGACCAGGCGAACAGCGGCATCTTGTGCAGCGTCATGCCGGGCGCGCGCATGTTGAAGATGGTGGTGATGAAGTTGATGGCGCCGAGGATCGACGAAGCGCCGGCGATGTGCAGCGCCAGGATCGCCAGGTCCATGGCCGGTCCGGGCTGGCCGGAGGTCGAGAGCGGCGGGTAGATCGTCCAGCCGCCGCCGACGCCGTAGCCGCCGGTCGGGCCGGGCACGAACATGGAGAGCAGCAGCAGCAGGAAGGCCGGCGGCAGCAGCCAGAAGGAGATGTTGTTCATGCGCGGGAACGCCATGTCCGGGGCGCCGATCATGATCGGCACCATCCAGTTGGCGAAGCCGCCGATCAGCGCCGGCATGACCATGAAGAAGATCATGATCAGCGCATGGCCGGTGGTGAACACGTTGAACATGTGCTTGCCGCCGTCGATGGCGGCGTCGCCCTCGAAGCCGTAGACCATCTGGGCGAGACCGGTGAAGATCTGGATGCCCGGCTCGGCGAGCTCCCAGCGCATCATCACTGACAGGAAGCCGCCGATGATGCCGGCGCAGATCGCGAAGATCAGGTAGAGCGTGCCGATGTCCTTGTGGTTGGTCGAATAGACCCAGCGGACCCAACCGCGCGGCTTGTGGTCGTGATGGTCTTCGTGAGCTGCAGCGCCTGCCATGTTCCGCTCCGTTCCCTAATTTCTGCCTGCGCTACGCGCTCAGTTGCCCGCCACCGCGACCGACGGCGCGCCGTCGACGGCGGCCATCAGCGCCCGGTTGGCGCCGTTGAGGTCGGTGCGGGCTGCCGTCAGCCAGGTGTTGTACTGCTCGTCCGAGACGACGCGGATCGCGATCGGCATGAAGGCGTGGTCCTTGCCGCAGAGCTCGGAGCACTGGCCGTAATAGAGCCCCTCCTTGCGCGCGTTGAACCAGATCTCGTTGATGCGGCCCGGCACCGCGTCCGTCTTGATGCCGAAGGCCGGCATGGCGAAGGCATGGATGACGTCGGCGGCGGTGACCAGCACGCGCACGGTGGCGTTGACCGGAACGACAACCTCGTTGTCGACGGCGAGCAGCCGCGGATACCTGGCCCTGTCCTCCTTGCCGGCGGCGGCCCGGTCGGCGTCCTGGAGAATTGCCGAATTGAAGGAAAGCGGCTCGTCGACCTGGTATTCGTAGTCCCAGTTCCACTGGTTGCCAGTCGCCTTGATGGTGATGCTGGCCTCTTCCGGCGGGTTGTACTGGGCGGTCAGCAACTGGAAGGACGGCACGGCGATGAACAGCAGCACGACGACCGGGCCGACCGTCCAGATGACCTCGATCAAGGTGTTGTGGCTGGTCCGCGACGGGACCGGATTGGCGCTCGCCCGGAACTTGACGATGCAGTAGGCGAGCAGCCCCAGAACCAGGACGGTGATCGGGACGATGAACCAGAGCGTCCAGACCTCGAACCACTCGATCTGCTCCATGATGCCGGTCGCGGCTTCCTGGAAACGCCACTGCCAGGGATGCGGCTGGTCGGCAAAGGCGGCGGCCGCCGAACCAAGGATGAGCGCCAACGTCCCGGCACCGGTCACAAGTCTCTTCATTGCCCTCTTCACTCCCGCTTCGACGCCCGTCGCGCATCGGCATGGTTCGACCGCCGGAAAGGGAATCCCGGCGCCGTTCGGCTGGTTCAAACCATACTCTGTTTCCGACCGCAAGGAAGGAGCACCGGGTGGCATGCGGCATTTTTGCGCGCGATGCGGGCGCCGTTCCGGCGGCTCCCGCGACCACCGACGGCACCGCCGGGGGAGCCACCGCGCGGCATGCGGGGCGCTGCGCTGCGGAAAAGCCGGGCAAATCGGCCGCCCCGACTGGCCGGGCCGGCCCGATGTCCTATAGTTGCCATGATTGCGGCGGAAAGCGCCTTGATTCGTAACGGAGCCTCCATGAGACCCGGCCTTTCGAAAGCCCTGGCGAGCCTGTTCGGCCTCGCGCTACTCGCGACGACCCTGCCCGCCGGCGCACAGCAGAGCGGCAAGGTGCGCGCGACTCACGGCGCCTGGTCGATCATCTGCGACACGCCCGCCGGCGCAACCGCCGAGCAGTGCGTGATGATGCAGAACGTGATCGCCGAGGACCGGCCGGAAATGGGCCTTTCGGTGGTGGTGCTGCGCACCGCCGACAACAAGGCCGAGATCCTGCGGGTGCTGGCGCCTCTCGGCGTGCTGCTGCCCAACGGCCTCGGCCTCAACATCGACGGCAAGGATATCGGCCGCGCCTATTTCGTGCGCTGCTTCGGCGACGGCTGCTATGCCGAGGTGATCCTGGAGAAGCCGCTGCTCGACACACTGAAGACCGGCAAGGCGGCGACCTTCATCGTCTTCCAGACACCCGAGGAAGGCATCGGCATCCCGGTCGACCTCTCAGGCTTCGGCGAGGGTTTCGCGGCGCTGCCGTAGGCGCCACGTGTAGGGTGCGTCAGCGCCGTCGGGCGGTCTCGTAAACTTCACTTCGTTCGCGCTTGCCCACGGCGACAACCGTAATCGTTATTGTTTCGTCCGTACGCGGTAGACCAGACGGTAGCCCGACTGGCGCAGCTTGATCTTATAGTGGTCCGGCATTCCATGAAGGGCCGAGGCCGGAACGCGCGGGTGTTCGAGGCGTTCGCGCAGCTTCTTGACGAATTGTGCGCGGATCGTCGCTCCGAGCTTGTCCCACTCCTTGCGGGCGGATGGCAGAAATTCCAGCCTATAGGGCATCGATGTCGACCGGCAGGCCTTTCTCGCCGGCACGCGCCTTGGCTATTTCCACAAGCTCGAGATCGTCGAGACGCTCGAGCATGGCTTCATAGACCTCGGCGGGAACCATGTAGGCCATGACCCGGTTATGGTTGAGAATGGCGACAGGCTCGCCTTTTGCGGATTCGATCACCGACGATGGGCTTTTTCTAAGGTCGGAGATCGAGACGCCCAGAGTGGCTTCGATGCGCTGCATGGTTTCTTCATCCTTCCGCTTTTCTCGATCGTACCTTATTCAAGGCAAAATTTCGTACATATTTTCATCATCTGCGACAATGGTTGCAGTTTCCGATGAACGCAATTCCGGACGGCAGTGGGAATTGCGCACGCATTCCCCTATCTGAGGGCGACAGAACGCCACCACGGAACAGTCCCATGCCAGACAGCCTGCTCAGCCGCTTCGACGTCGACGAGGACGAGGTGAAGGCGCTCGTCGCCGACACGATTTCCGGCGCCGACGACGGCGAGCTCTTCCTCGAATACAGCGAGAGCGAAGCGCTGATGTTCGACAACGGCCGGCTGAAGACGGCCAACTTCAACACCGAGCAGGGTTTTGGCCTGCGCGCGGTGGCCGGCGAGGCGACGGGCTACGCGCATTCGAGCGAGCTCTCGCATGCGGCGCTGCTGCGCGCCGCCGATGCGGTGTCGGCGGTCAAGGGCGGCTATTCCGGCACGCTCGCCGAGGCGCCGCCGCGCACCAACCGCCATCTCTACGGCGAGGAGAACCCGACCGGATCGCCCAGTTTCGAGGGCAAGGCGAAGCTGCTGCAGGAGATCGACGCCTGGGTGCGGGCCGAGGATCCGCGCGTGCGCCAGGTGACGGCGTCGCTGGTGTCGTCGTGGCAGCAGGTCGAGATCGTGCGCGCCGACGGCCAGCTGGTGCGCGACGTGCGCCCGCTGGTGCGCATGAACGTCTCGGTCGTGGTCGGCGACGGCGACCGCCAGGAATCCGGCTCCTACGGCATGGGCGGCCGCAAAGGTTTTGGCGAATTCCTTGTGGAGGACAGCTGGAAGCATGCGGCGAAGGAGGCCCTGCGCCAGGCGCTGGTCAATCTGGAGGCGATCCCCGCCCCCGCCGGCACGTTCGACATCGTGCTCTCCTCGGGCTGGCCGGGCGTCATGCTGCACGAGGCGGTCGGCCACGGGCTGGAAGGCGACTTCAACCGCAAGAAGACCTCCGCCTTCGCCGGCCTGATGGGCCAGCAGGTCGCCGCCAAGGGCGTCACGGTGGTCGACGACGGCACGATTGCCGAGCGGCGCGGCTCGCTCACCATCGATGACGAGGGAACGCCGACCAACCGCACCGTGCTGATCGAGGACGGAAAGCTGGTCGGCTACATGCAGGACCGGCAGAACGCCCGGCTGATGGGCATGAAGGCGACCGGCAACGGCCGGCGCGAGAGCTACGCCCACCAGCCGATGCCACGCATGACCAACACCTACATGACCGCCGGCGAGCATACGCCCGAGGAGATCATCGCCTCGGTCAAAAACGGCGTCTACGCCGTCTCCTTCGGCGGCGGGCAGGTGGACATCACCTCGGGAAAATTCGTGTTCGGCTGCACCGAGGCCTACATGATCGAGGACGGCAAGGTGACCCGGCCGATCAAGGGCGCCATGCTGATCGGCAACGGCCCGGACGCCATGCACCGCGTCAGCATGGTCGGCAACGACATGAAGCTCGACACCGGCATCGGCATGTGTGGCAAGGCCGGCCAGGGCGTGCCGGTCGGCGTCGGCCAGCCGCATCTCAGGATGAATCAGATGACGCTCGGCGGGACGAGGGTGTAGCCTTCAGACCCACGAGGCCGGCGATTTCGGCAGCCGGCCTTCCGGGTCGACGACGTCGAGCCGCGGCGCGCCCGCGGCATTCCACCGCCACAGAGCGACGCAGGTGCCGCCCGGCGACATGATGGACGGGTAGATCACGCCATCGGCGCCCTCCCCCAGCAGCTTCCCGCGCAGCCTGTGCGTTTCGGGCTCACCGCCCGCATCAAGGATCGCCCGCCACTCGCAGTGGTGGATGTCCGGCGTCAGGCCGAGCCGCTCGAAAACCCGCAGGTCGGTAAGGTCGAGCCTTGCGCCGGTCAGTTCGAGCCGGGCTATCAGTGCCGGGTGCTGGACAAAACCCTGATTGTACTCGGCCCAGGCCGTCGACAGCTCGCGCGCTGCGTAGATGGTCGGGGCACCGACCGGGTTCCAGCGGCCGCCGAAGCGAGCCGCGCCGTCGCCCGACAGCGGCAGCCAGGACCAGCGCGGCACGTAGGCGCGCCACAGAACCAGCCCCGCCGCCGCTTCAGGCATAGACGCCGGCGCGGACGCCCTCCAGATAGGCCAGCACCTTGTCGGCCTTGCCCTCCCGGACGAGGTCGTGGGCAGTCTTGCCCGCCCAGCCGGGGATAGGCTGGTGCTTGAACCAGATCGCCGCGCGGTCCTCCCCGCCGGCCATCTCGCCCGCCATCGCCAGAATGCGCACTACCGGGCTCAGCGCCTGATCGACCTTGCGCGCCCCGCTCTTGGCGACCAACGTGTTGCGCGCCACGCCGATCATGGCGGCGAGTTCCGCCAATGTGACGCCGAGCCGCTCGGCGACACGGCGGGCTGACAGATACGGCGTGCCGTCGCTGCCGAAGCGCTTCGCCGACGTTTGCAAGGGAGTGTTGCTCATGGTTATACGCAAATTGAATGCCCTGCGCTCAAGTTGCGCTCAAGTTGCGCCCATTTCAAGACGTCGAGCAAGAAACCGGCCGAGCATGTCGGGGAAGCGGGTCGACGAGATCGCGCCGCGGCGTGCCCTGCGGAAGCGTCATGCCCGGTTGCCCGGCGGCGAAGCACGATCGATCATGGCTTGATGCCCCGCCCCATCGGTTTCCCGCTTGACACGCGATCGTGTGGCCGGGCTTGCGCTCTTCAAAGCTTGAAGGCCGGAAAAGCGTATGCGATAGGGCGGGCGACAGCATTTCGGAGACGTTGCAATGGCGGGTGGACAGGGGCTGATGGCCGGCAAGCGCGGCCTGATCATGGGAGTCGCCAACAACCGGTCGATCGCCTACGGCATTGCCAAGGCCTGCGCCAACCAGGGTGCCGAGCTGGCGCTGACCTATCAGGGCGACGCCTTCAAGAAGCGCGTCGAGCCACTGGCGCAGGAACTCGGCGCCCACATCGTCGGCCATTGCGACGTGACCGAGCCGGAGACGCTCGATGCCGTCTTCGCCGAGGTGGAGAAACTGTGGGGCAGACTGGATTTCGTCGTGCACGCCATCGCCTTCTCCGACAAGGAGGAGCTCGACGGCCGCTACGTCGACACCACGCGCGCCAACTTCCAGCGGACGATGGAGATTTCCGTCTTCTCCTTCACCGACGTCGCCAAGCGCGCCGAGGCGCTGATGCCCGACGGCGGCTCGCTGCTGACGCTCACCTATTACGGCGCCGAGAAGGTGATGCCGCACTACAACGTCATGGGCGTCGCCAAGGCGGGGCTGGAGGCCAGCGTGCGCTATCTCGCCGTCGACCTCGGCGGCAAGAACATCCGCGTCAACGCCATCTCGGCCGGCCCGATCAAGACGCTGGCCGCCTCCGGCATCGGCGACTTCCGCTACATCCTGCGCTGGAACGAATACAATGCGCCGCTGAAGCGCACGGTCACCCCGGAGGAGGTCGGCGATGCCGGCATGTACTTCCTCTCAGATCTGTCGCGCGGCGTCACCGGCGAGGTGCACCACGTCGATTCGGGTTACCATGTGGTCGGCATGAAGGCCGTCGACGCGCCGGACATCAGCGTCGTCAAGGAGTGACGGCGGCCCTCCAACGCCTGCAACCGGGGCGCCGCATGCTTCCGCTCGTCTATTTCGTCCGGCACGGCCAGACCGCCTGGAATCTCGAGGGCCGGCTGCAGGGCCAGGCCGAGAACGACATCACCGAGCTCGGCCGACAGCAGGCTGACAGGAATGGCGCCAGGCTGCGCGAGCTGATCGACGATCCGGAAAAGTTCGACTTCGTCGCCAGCCCGATGCGGCGCACCCGCGAGACCATGGAACGCGTCCGCGCCGCCATGGGCCTTCCGCCCAGGGACTATGCCACCGATCCGCGGCTGGTCGAGGTGAGTTTCGGCGACTGGCAGGGTTTTACCTTCCTCGAGCTGGAGCAGGCCGAGCCGGGATGCACCGTTGCCCGCCACAAGGACAAGTGGAACTTCGTGCCGCCGGGAGCGGGCGCGGAAAGCTATCAGATGCTGCTCGACCGCGTGCGCCCCTGGCTCGAGGCCCTTGCCCGCCCCACGGTCTGCGTGACCCATGGCGGCGTCATCCGCACCGTCTTCCGCATGCTGGCCGACACGCCGCCACGCGGCGCCGCCCGCCTCGAAATCTTCCAGGACCGCGTGCTGCGGGTAGAGGACGGCGAGCTGGAGTGGCTGTGAGACTGGACGGCCGGCAGGGCTATTCCGGAAGCTGCATGTCGGTGATCAGGTTCTGCCCGTCGATCTCGTCATAGGCGAGCAGGACTTCCATGCCTTCCTTGATCGAATCGAGATCGAACTCGCCGGGCAGCTTGTAGGACTTTCCGTCGTCCAGCGTGATCGTCAGCGCTTCGGTGTCGATCGACCTGATTTGGCCCTCCGCCTCGGCTGCCAAAGCGGTTCCGGTGAGCATCAATACTGCGCAGAGCGCGCCGATCAGGGTACGCATGTCGAGTCCTCTTTCTGCTTTTTGTCCGCGTTTTCGCGGATGGTTCCCCCGACCTACCTGACCAGAAACAAGGGGAATGTGTCAAAACTATTTCTGCCGGTTCCCGCATTTGACCCCGTGGGAAAACGCCAATAGAAGGCGGGCGTCGGTTCGGACCCTTTCCATGTCGCACAACACGTTCGGCCATCTTTTTCGCGTCACCACCTGGGGCGAGAGCCACGGCGCGGCGCTCGGCTGCGTGGTCGACGGCTGCCCGCCCGGCATCCGCTTCACCCCCGCCGACATCCAGGCCGAACTCGACCGCCGGCGCCCCGGCCAGTCGCGCTTCGTCACCCAGCGGCGCGAGCCGGACGAGGTCAAAATCCTCTCCGGGATAGTCGAGGACGGTGACGCGCTGGTGACGACCGGCACGCCGGTGTCGATGCTGATCGAGAATGTCGACCAGCGCTCCAAGGACTATGGCGACATCGCCCGCCAGTACCGGCCGGGCCACGCCGACTACGCCTATGACGTCAAATACGGCATCCGCGACCATCGCGGCGGCGGCCGCTCGTCGGCGCGCGAGACGGCGGCGCGTGTCGCCGCCGGCGCGCTCGCCCGCAAGGTGGTGCCGGGCCTCACCGTGCGCGGCGCGCTGGTCGCCATCGGCGGGAAGGACATCGACCGCGCCAATTGGAATTGGGATTTCGTGCACGATGCCGAGAACCCGTTCTTCACGCCGGACCCGGCCTCGGTTCCCGTTTTCGCCGCCTATCTCGACGGCATCCGCAAGGCCGGCTCCTCGGTCGGCGCGCTCATCGAGATCGTCGCGGAAGGCGTGCCGCCGGGGCTCGGCGCGCCGATCTACGCAAAACTCGACCAGGACATCGCCGGCAATCTGATGTCGATCAATGCCGTGAAAGGCGTCGAGATCGGCGAGGGTTTTGCCGCGGCGCGGCTCACCGGCGAAGAGAATGCCGACGAGATGCGCATGGGCAATGACGGGCAGCCGATCTTCCTCTCCAACCACGCCGGCGGCATTCTGGGCGGCATCTCGACCGGCCAGCCGGTGGTGGCGCGCTTCGCCGTCAAGCCGACCTCGTCGATCCTCACCCCGCGCCGGTCGATCGACAAGGACGGCCGCGACGTCGAGGTGATGACCAAGGGCCGCCACGACCCCTGCGTCGGCATCCGCGCCGTACCGATCGGCGAGGCGATGGTTGCCTGCGCCATCGCCGACCATTATCTGCGGCATCGGGGGCAGACGGGTAGAATTTAGCGAATAGCGAATAGGAAGTAGCGAATACATGGTGGATATCGACAGCGTGACGCCGGGCGGCGCGCTCTTCTTCTCTATTCGCTATTCCCTATTCGCTATTCGCTCAGCCAACGGATCGAGCGAATAATGCCCTACGATCAAAAACGAGTCGTCGAAGCCATCCGCGCCTTCGAGCGCGGCGAGATCGTCGTGGTCACCGACGACGACGATCGCGAGAACGAAGGCGACCTGATCGTCGCGGCGATCCACTGCACGCCGGAGAAGATGGCCTTCATCGTGCGCAACACCTCCGGCATCGTATGCACGCCGATGACGCGCGAGGACGCGCGCCGGCTCAACCTGGCACCGATGGTGGCCGACAACGATTCGGCCCACACCACCGCCTTTACCGTCAGCGTCGACTTCAAGCACGGCACCACCACCGGCATCTCGGCCGACGACCGCACGCTCACCGTGCGCAACCTCGCCAACGGCAATGCCGGCGCCTCCGACTTCGTGCGCCCCGGTCATATCTTCCCGCTGATTGCGCGCGAGGGCGGGGTGCTGATGCGTTCCGGCCATACCGAGGCAGCGGTCGACCTGTGCAAGCTCGCCAATTTGCCGCCGGTCGGGGTGATCTCCGAACTGGTCAATGACGACGGCACGGTGATGCGCGGCCCGCAGGTGGCGGCTTTCGCCGAAAAACATGCGCTGAAGCAGGTGTCGGTCGCCGATCTGATCGCCTACCGCCAGCGCAAGGAGACGCTGGTCCAGCGTCTCGCCTGCACCGAAATCGAGACGGCCGGCGGCAAGGCGCAGGTCTTCACCTACGGCCTGCCATGGGACGTCATGCACCATCTCGCCGTGGTGTTCGGCGACATCCGCGACGGCGAGAACGTGCCGGTGCGCCTGCATTCGGAGGACGTCGTCAACGACGTGTTCGGCAAGGGCACGGCGCTCAAGGATCTGCTGGCCTCCTTCGGCGAGCGCAAGCGCGGCGTCGTCGTCTATCTGCGCGAGGGTTCCGTCGGCGTCGCCCATGCCGGCCGCAACCGCCCGGCCAACGAGGAGCGCGAGAGCCACGAGGAGGCGCGCCGCCGCGAAGCGGAGTGGCGCGAGATCGGGCTGGGCGCGCAGATCCTCAAGGATCTCGGCGTGCAGTCGATCGACCTAGTCGCCTCGCGCGAGCGTCACTATGTCGGCCTGGAAGGGTTCGGCATCAGGATCGCCAGGACGACGATTCTTTAGGCCTGGCCGGCCGCGTTGGCGGCCCCGCAGCTGTGTGTTATGATGTACTCGACATGTAACACACGGGTGCCGCAATGGCCGACAGCACGTTCACCTTCCGCGTCGATGAAGAGCTGAAATCCGCCTTCGCCGATGCCGCCAAGGCCGAGGATCGCACGGCCGCCCAGCTTCTGCGCGTGCTGATGCGCGAGGCGGTCGAGCGGTCGCAGGCGAAACGGGAGTATGACGCGTGGTTCGATGCCGAAATCGATGCCGCGATCAGGGAAGCCGACGACCCGAATACGGAGTGGGTGAGCAACGACGAAGCGAAGAAGGATTGGGCCGAGACCCGCGCAGCACTTGTCCGGCGGCTGGAAGAAGAAGAATCCCGACGCTCGGCGGCTGAGTAGACTGCTTGCTGGTCCGATGGCTGTCAAAGGCGATTGCCGAGCGCAACGCGCAGCTCGCCTACATTGCCAGGGACAATCCGAGGGCTGCCATCGAGCAGGGCGACCGGATCCAGAGCGCCGCCAATGGGCTGGCCGATTTCCCGGAAGCGGGCCGTCCCGGCCGCAGGCGCGGCACGCGCGAGCTGGTGATTACGGGTACGTCTTTCCTGGCGGTGTATCGTATTCGCGCGAAGGCAGCAGAAGTTCAGATCCTCCGCCTGCTGCACGGAGCCCAGCGTTGGCCGCCGCGCAAGCGCCGGGATCGTTGACGGATTGTGCGGCCGCAAGCGTGCCGGAGAAGCAAATCATCCCAAATGAAAAGGGTTCCGACGTTCCGCCGGAGCCCTTTTCGCTTATGCGCCGGATCATTCCGCCGGTTGCGGGGCCGCGGCGGGCAGGCTCCTGACCCGGTCGCCGGCCAGCGTGCGCTGGCCGAGCAACACGGTGAGCAGGGAGATCGTCCCGGCGACGACGGATACCCAGAAACCGTTCTGCGCGCCGAAATTGTCGACCACCCAACCGGCCGCGAAGGCTCCGAGCGCCATGCCGATGCCGATGCCGGTCATCACCCAGGTGACGCCCTCGGTCAGCATCGCCTCCGGCACGCGCCGCTCGATCAGGCCGAAGGCGGTGATGAAGGTCGGCGAGATCGCCACGCCGCTGACGAACACGGCCAGCGCCAGCAGCGGCACCGTGTCGGCGACCAGCAGTGGCAGCGTGGTCAGCGCTATGATGGCGACGGCGATGGCGAGTTGCCGCTGCAGCGCCATCTTCAGGTTGAGCGCGCCGACGATCAGGCCGACGACGAAGGAGCCGACGGCGTAGACGCCGATGACCAGGCTGGCGGCGCCGGGCTGGCCGAGCTCCTTGGTGATCGCCACGGCGCTGACTTCGGCGGTCGCGAAGATCGCACCGATGAAGATCAGGGCGAAGGTGATGATCTGCACCGGCCTCTGCCGGATCGCCGAACCGCCGCCGCCGTGCTCCACCGGCCGCACCCGCGGCTCGGTCGAGCGCTGCAGGATGAAGGCGGCCGATCCGAATGCCAGGAACAGCGTGCTGACCAGCATTCCGGCTTCCGGGAACAGCGCCACGCTCAAGCCCACCGATACCGACGCGCCGGCGATGTAGACGAGCTCGTCGGCGGCCGATTCGAAAGCGAAGGCGGTGTTGAGCTCGGGACGGTCGCGAAAGATCTCCGTCCAGCGCGCGCGCACCATCGCCGGAATGCTGGGCATGGTGGCGGCGAGTAGCGCCGAGGCGAACAGCGTCCAGGTAGGCCAGCCCTGGTTGGTGGCAGCGATCAGGGCCGTGAAGGCGGCCACGGAGACGATCGTGGCCGGCACCATCACCTTGGCCTGGCCGAGGCGGTCGACCAGCCGGGAGATCTGCGGCGCCACCAGGGCGTTGGTCAGCGCGAAGGTGGCCGACACCGCGCCGGCCAGCCAGTATTCGCCGAGCGCCTGCGACAGCATGGCGACGATGCCGATGGGAGCCATTGCGAGCGGCAGCCGTGCCAGGAAGCCGGCGGCGGCAAAACCCTTGGCGCCTGGTGCCCTGAAGATTTCGCGATAGGGATTGGACATGGGGATGCTCCTGGATTCCCGGGGCGACGTCACTTACATACGTAGCGTATGCATTCAGTTAATTGCATACGGATCGTATGTCAATTAATATACGCGTCGTACGTGAAATAAATATACGGCTCGTATGGGAAAGGACGGCAATGGCCCACAGACCACGCAGCGAGATGATTGCGGAAACCCGCGCAAAGCTGCTCGCCGCCGCCCGCCAGGCCTTCGGAACCATCGGCTACGCGGACGCGTCGATGGACGATTTCACCGCCGCCGCCGGCCTCACCCGCGGCGCGCTCTACCATCACTTCGGCGACAAGAAAGGCCTGCTGCAGGCGGTCATCGCCGAGATCGATGCCGAGATGAACGAGCGGCTGTGCACCATCTCGGGCCGCGCGCCGAACCGCTGGCAGGGTTTTGTCGACGAGTCTGTCGCCTATATCGAGATGGCGCTCGAGCCGGAGATCCAGCGCATCATGCTGCGCGACGGGCCTGCCGTGCTCGGCGACCCCGCGCAATGGCCCAACGCCAATGCCTGCATCTCGTCCATGACCAGGAGCCTCGCCCGGCTGAAGGCGGACGGCGCCGTCGCCGACATCGATCCGGAGGCGGCGGCGCGCCTGATCAGCGGCGCCTCCCTCTACGCGGCGCAGTGGATCGCCAATTCCGACGACCCGGAAGCGACCTCGAAGAAGGCGGTGGCAGCTTTCAAGGCAATGCTGGAAGGGTTTTTGGCGCGCTGAGGATTTTTTTCGCTCTTTCGGTCGGCCACGGGGCGACTACCTGCCGGCGATCGCCGCTTTCAGCCCTGTTTCGCCTTCCCCGCCGAAAGTCTCGCTCATGACGAGTTCGGCCGCCGGCATGCGGCTACGCCATCCCTGCGTCTCCAGGTCGGGTTTCTCGGCGAAGCAGGAAACGCGCCCGACGCAGAGATAGGCCACCGGCACGACATGCTCGGGAATGCCGAGCAACGCCTTCAGCGCCGCCTCGTCGAAGATGCTGACCCAGCCGACGCCGATGCCTTCCGCACGTGCGGCGAGCCAGAAATTCTGGACGGCGCAGACGGTGCTGTAGAGGTCCATCTGCGGGTTGTGCCAGCGGCCGAGCGGCGTTTCCCGCGCCCGGCTGCGGTCGCAGGTGATGCAGAGGTTGAGCGCGCTCTCGCAGATGCCCTCCAGCCGCAGTTTTTTGTAGAGCGCCTGCCTGTCACCCGCGATCCGCTCCGCCTCCTCCAGTCGGGCGGCGAGGAAGAGCTCGCGCACCCGCTCGCGGCGCGCCGCGTCGCGAATGACGACAAAATTCCACGGCTGCATGTAGCCGACCGAGGGCGCGTGGTGGGCGGCCTCGATCAGCCGCGCCAGCACGGCGTCGTCGACCGGCTCGCCGGAAAAATGCGCGCGCACGTCGCGGCGCGTTGAGATGGCCCGGTAGACCGCCTCGCGGTCCGCCTCCTCGAAGGCATGGGCGGAAGATGTGGCGCCTGCGGGCATCGCTTGTCCCCTCGCGATTCATTGGACAAGTCGATCCGCCCGGCCTTGCGGATGACCTTCCTGTCCGGCCGGTCTTCTGGCTCGGGTTCGCCCCGCCTCCGGCGCCTTCCCGCCGCAAGGCGGTGGCACATGCCGGCGCGGTCCCCCTTACAGCGGACACGCCACGGGATTCCACCGTGTTCCCGATTCTCCCGCGAGGCGGGCACCGGACAGTGGCGGCACTCTATGCCGGAAAGTTATCGGACGCGACCCCCGGGGCGACATCGTCCGGCGAACATTCCCTGAACGTGAGTAGCGATCCGGGGAAGCGGCGCCTTCCGCGCCACGCCGGCGAACGTATGCGCCGCGACGCAGGAGGAACTCGGCCCGGGTGAGACGATCAACGAAGCCGCAGCGCGTGAATTACGTCGCTGGCATCATGATCGGCACCGTTACGCGGAACCGGCGAGCAGGTCTTCGCGGGGGATGAGACGCGCGGCGTCACGGTCGGAAGCGCGCGCGCTCGCGGCGAGGCCCGAGGCAACGCCGGCGCGGTCGGCCGCAGCGCGGTTCTGGCTCATCTTGCGCTTGCCCTCCAGGCGGGCGATCGGCATGCGCAGGCCGACGATGCCGCGTAGCTGCGCCTGGATGAAATCCGCCGGCGCGTCCGACACCGTCCAGGGCGAGGGCCGTTCGCCCTCGTGGAGATCGGTCAGACGGCTCACGACTTGCAGCAGCCTTCCTGGATCAGTGAAGAACTCGACCGGGCCGTAAGCATGGACGGCGACATAATTCCAGGTCGGCACCACCTTCCCGGTTTCCTGCTTGGTCGCATACCACGACGGCGTCACATAGGCGTCCGGTCCCATGAAGATCGCCAGTCCATCGCCCAGCGGCGGAACGCGCCACTGGGGATTGGCCTTGGCCAGATGGCCGTAGATCACGCCGTGCTCGCCCTCGCTTTCGTCGAGGTAGAGCGGCAACGGCGTGGCCAGCGGGCCTTCCGTGGTCGCGGTGACGAAATTCGCCAGCCGTGCCGCACGGATCGTGGCCCTCAGGCTCTGCTGATCGTCGTCACGAAAGGCGGGAGGCGTATACATGGCAAGCTCCTTGCGCTGGAGGGCAAGATGCGCAGGATTTGGCTCGCTTGGAATATCCAGTTTCAAGGCTTTGCGGGTCCAGTTCGAGAACGACGGCATCCGGCGCCGGATCGTCGCGACGATCAAGAGCATGTTCACCACGGTCTAGCGGCCCATGGCGGACTTCCGTCCGCGCGGCGCCTTTCCGGTCGAAATGGAACCTCTCCCCGCCCGTCCGTCGCCTTCCCGCCCCAAGGAGGCGGGGCATCATGCGGGCGCGGTCCCTGCAGCAGCGCGGCGATGGTCGTGCCGACGAGATTGGGCCGGACCGCGAGCCGAGGCCGCCGAGTTCGATTCGCCCGCCCGGGCGAGGCCGGAGCTCCGGCGCCGAACTCACCCGCGCGCCAGGATGCGCTGCATCTCCTCGGTTGCCGCCTCGCGCTGCGCATCGCCGCCGGCCGCATAGGGCAGCCTGAACGGCACGGCGACGCTGGGCTCGACGCCGGCGCCCTCGAGGCGGACATTGTCGCCGATGACCGCGTCCGAGACCGCCAGTTCGAGCAGGCTGTCGTCCGGCAGCACGTAGGCGCGGCCGGCCAGCAGGGCCCCTGCCGTGCGCGTGCCTACGAGCGGGATGCCATTGAGCTTCAGCGCGTATGCGAACACTTCGAGGCCGCTGCGCGTGCCCTCGTCGACGATGGCGACCACCGGCCGATGCCAGCGCACATTGGCGAGAAAATCCTGGCCGCTGCGCGGGATCAGCCGGAACGGCGGCGTGCGGCCGAGGAAGAGTTCGGCCGCGTCGGCGCTGCCGCCGCCCCAGCGCCCACGCAGGTCGAGCAGCAGGCCCTCGGCATCCTTGAGCGGCCCTCTCGCAAGGGCTTCGGCCACCACCTCCATGGAGCGCGGCGCGGCAAGCGTCCACAGCCGGACATAGCCGATCTTGCGGCCGTCGCGCTCGATGATTTCCGCGCTCTGTGCAATCGCCCGCTCGAACATGGCCAGCGGCCGCAGATGCTCGACCCTAGCCTCGACGGCGACCGGCTCCGCATCCGCCCGGCGGCGGAGTTTTATCCCGACCGTCTTGCCGACTTTTTCCCGGAACGACGCGATCTCGTCATAGGGTTTTCCGTCGACGGTCATGATCTCGTCGCCCACAAGAACGCCGGCCCGGTCGGCGGGCAGGCCGTCATAGACGTCGGTGACGAACCAGCGGCCGTCGTCCTGCCGGGCGACCATGCCAATGCCCGGATAGCTGGCGTCGCCGTTGGGCGGGAACAGCCTGCGCCTGTCGTCGCGGATGGCGTAGCGGAAAATGTCGGCCAGTTCGTAGTAGTCGATCGTCCCGGGGCGGAAGCGGCCGGTGTGGGACGCGCCGAGGCTGGCAAGGATCGCCTCGATGGCGGCATCGACGCGCGCGGGCGGGCTTTCCGCTCCAACCGGGGACCGCGGATCTTCGATTTCGCGCCGGACCGCTTCATTGAAGCGGTCGAGCGCCGAACCGTCGTAGAACTCGCGGGTGACCAGTTGGACGGCCCGGTCGAAGACGGGATGTCCGGACCGCAGCGGCTCGGCCGCCGCCGCGACCGCGAGGCCGAGGGCAACGAGCAGCGCCAGCAGACCGGGAATCGTTCTTCGCATGTCCGTCTCCTTGCGCGGGCATTATCGGGCAACCATGGCCGGATCGGGAACGTCGTTCGACACGATTGCGTGAGCATTGCCGCCGGCGTCCGCCGGGCCGCGACGGCGATGCGATTGTCAGGAAGCCTGTTGAGCAACGCCGATCGTGCCATTCCCGGCCATGGCCAAAACGAAATGAGGCGCCTATATCGGGGCATGGTCACCAAGCTCTATTCGCATCCGGTCTTCCTGGAGCATCTGACGCCGCCCGGCCATCCGGAACGGCCGGACCGGCTGCGCGCCGTCGCCCGCGTGCTCGACGACGAGGCTTTCGAGGCGCTCGACCGCGCCGAGGCGCCGGAAGCCGATGAGGCGACGCTGCTCTATGCCCATCCGGAGCGCCACGTCGAAGCCGTGCGCAAGGCGATCCCCGAGGAAGGCATCCAGGCCATCGATGCCGACACGACCGTCAGCCCGAAGAGCTGGGAGGCGGCGATCCGCGCCGTCGGCGCGGCCAATGCGGCCGTGGACGACGTGTTTTCCGGCAAGGCCGACAATGTCTTCGTCGCGTCGCGCCCGCCCGGCCACCACGCCGAGAAATCGACGGCGATGGGCTTCTGCCTGTTCAACAACGCGGCGATCGCCGCCCGCCACGCGCAGCGCAGGCACGGCGCCGAGCGCGTCGCCATCGTCGACTGGGACGTCCATCACGGCAACGGCACGCAGGACATCTTCTGGGACGATCCGAGCGTGCTCTATTGCTCGACCCACCAGATGCCGCTCTATCCCGGCACCGGCGCCAAGCACGAGACCGGCGCCGGCAACATCGTCAACGCGCCGCTGTCGCCGCGCACCGGCAGCGACCTGTTCCGCGAGGCTTTTCGCGCCCGCGTGCTGCCGGCGGTCGGCGATTTCGCGCCGGATCTCATCATCGTCTCGGCCGGCTTCGACGCGCATCACCGCGATCCGCTGGCCGAGATCAACCTGACCGAAGAAGACTTCGACTGGGCGACGGGCCAATTGCTCGACCGCGCCGCGAAAAGCGCCGGCAACCGCCTGGTCAGCCTGCTGGAGGGCGGCTACGACCTCGACGGTCTGTCGTCGTCGGTCGCCGTCCATGTCCGGCGTATGATGAAAGGATGAGCATGGCCGAGGAAGCCAACACCGACATCAAGGCCATGAGCTTCGAGCAGGCGCTCGAGGCGCTGGAGCGCATCGTCGACGACCTCGAGCGCGGCGACGTGCCGCTCGACCAGTCGATCCGCATCTACGAGCGCGGCGAGGCGCTGAAGTCGCATTGCGACCGGCTGCTCAAGGCAGCGGAAGACAAGGTCGAGAAAATCCGGCTGTCGCGCGAGGGCAAGCCGGTCGGCGTCGAGCCGCTCGACGGGGAGTAGACCGACGCGCTGGGCGCTTGCTTGAAAGACCTTCCGCCTGTGACTATGATAATGTCATGTGCATAGGAGGTCGGCATGGATGTTGGCCGTGAAACCGCGACCGCACGGGTCGTTACCCTAATGACCCCGGGCGAAAAGTCCAATCTCGAGGCGAAAGCCCGAAAGGCAGGGCTTTCCGTGGGGGAGATCGTTCGCCGATCGGTGGAAGCCTACGATCCGGAAGAGATGCGCCAACTGGAGGAACTGGCCGTGCTGGCGCGTGAATTCCGGGCAAGTGCAGAGCGGGCATCGCGTGCGGTTGACCGTACCAACGCCAACATCGAGAAAACGCTGAAGGAGCTTGCCGAGCGGCGGCGCACATGAGTGCGTTGGGCGACATCATGGCCGGTCTCAAGACGGTCGTGGAACTGACCGGCAAGGTCGAAAGGCTGGAACGGAATGTCGACAAGCTTGCAGGGCAGGTCGACGACATCGACCGCCGGCTCGTCCGGATCGAGACCGTCATCGAAATCACCCGCTCCGACGGCGCGACGTTGAGGATCGGCCGCGATCCGGAGAACAAGCCATAGGCCAGGGAGGTTGACCCATGTGCCGCAACATCAAGAACCTGTTCAACTTCGATCCACCGGCGACCGATGCGGAAATCCGCGACGCCGCACTGCAGTTCGTGCGCAAGGTGAGCGGCTCGACGCGGCCGTCGAAGCGCAACGAGGCGGCATTCGACCGCGCCGTCGAGACGATCGCGGCAGCGGCGCATGAACTGCTCTCCTCCATGGAGACCAACCAGCCGCCCCGGGATCGCGAGGAAGAGGCCATAAAGGCGCGCGCCCGTTCGGCTCAGCGCTTCCCGAAGCAGCCGGAGATCGTTTTCGAATGAGCTTCTTTCCTCGGGGAGCAGCCCGCATCTCGCGGGCGCGCAGCCGGGCGCCAGGGTCGGGCTTCTCTATTCGTCCTCGTGTTCGCGTTCCTGCGAAGGATGCTTGACGCTCAGCACGACAATCGCTTTGTCCGCCTCATCCACGGCATAATAGATCAAGTAGGAATATTTGGTCGTCACCAGTTTACAGACGCCCTCGGTCGATTGCCGCCGGCCGGCAAACGGGAACGACGTGAGCAACTGAAAAGACGAAAAAATGTTTGCCCGGACGCGTCGCGCCGCCTGCGGGCTGTGCGCTCTCAAATAATCGGCGATGCTGGCAAGATTGTCGTTGGCGCGGCGCGTAAGCCGCAGCTTCACGATGCGAACCGCCGGAACGTGGCCGCGATCTCCGCATCGCTCGCGAACTCGCCGCGCCGCATCTGCGCAAGACCTTCCAGGACATCCGGCAGATGCGCGGCATCGATGTCCTCGACAGCATCGCTTTCGGCGACTGTGAGCATCATGCGAGCGACCTCCTCCTGATCCGCGTCAGGCAGGCGCTGCACCGCTTCCACAGCCTTTCTCAAAAGTTCGTTCATGTCCGGGAGAATACGCTAGAAGGGGCGATCGCGAAAGCTGCCACGGAATAGGTGTCCCATGAGCTTCTTCCCCGGAAACGACCCCCAACCCGGCGATGCCTTCGCCTGCGACGCGATCGAGCTGATGGTGATCCCGAATGCCAGGGACATCGGCGGCTTCGAGGTGCGGCGCGCCCTGCCGACGGCGAAGCGCCGTCTCGTCGGCCCGTTCATCTTCTTCGACCGCATGGGCCCGGCGATCCTGCGCGCCGACCAGGCGCTCGACGTGCGCCCGCATCCGCATATCGGGCTCGCCACCGTCACCTATCTGTTCGACGGCAGGATCAGGCACCGGGATTCGCTCGGCACCGAGATGGTGATCGAGCCGGGCGACGTGAACCTGATGACCGCCGGGCGCGGCATCGTCCATTCCGAGCGTACGCCGGAGGAACTGCGCGGCGCGCCGATGTCGATGTCCGGCCTGCAGACCTGGATAGCTCTGCCCGAGGACAGCGAGGAGGTGGCGCCCAGCTTCGAGAACACCGCCCGCGCCGTGCTGCCGACCTTCGACGACGGCGGCGTGTCGGGGCGCCTGGTGATCGGCGGCTTTTCCGGCCTGCGCTCGCCGGTGCGCACGGCGAGCGAGACGCTCTATGCCGACATCGCTCTCGCCCCCGGCGCCAGGGTGGCGATCCCCGCCGACGCCGAGGAGCGCGCCATCTACGTGCTTGAAGGCGACGTCGACATTTCCGCCGACCATTTTCCGTCCGACCGGCTGCTGGTCTTCCGCCCCGGCGACGAGATCGTCGTGTCGTCGGAGCGCGGGGCGCATTTCATGCTGTTCGGCGGCGCCTCGCTCGGCTCGCCGCGCCACATCTGGTGGAACTTCGTCTCCTCCTCGAAGGAGCGCATCGAGCAGGCCAAGCAGGAGTGGAAGACCGGCCGCTTCGACATCGTGCCGGGCGACGCGGAGGAGTTCATCCCGCTGCCGGAGGGATGAGGCGTTGTCGGCCGTGTAGGACTGTCACCTGCCGGACACGGCGCGATTGACATTGCGCGCCCACGGGAGAAGGCTGTTGCATGTCTCTCTTGAGGCCCATCTCCGCCGCCTCAGTGCCTTGGATCGAGTACGCGCCGGTCCCGCGCTTCGGCATGCGCTACCGCCACCTGACGCTGGCGGCGGTCGGCGAGAGCTACCATGTCGGCGTCGCCATCGAGGAGCTGGCGCCCGGCATGCGCAGCAATCCGGCGCACTACCACATCCTCGAGGAGGAGCATGTCTACGTGCTCGACGGCGCGATGACGGTGCGCATCGGCGCGGCGTCCTATCCGCTGAAGGCCGGCGACTATGCCTGTTTTCCCGCCGGGCTGAAGGCCGGGCACGGCTTCGTCAACGACAGCGGCGCCGTCTGCCGCTACGTGATCCTGGGCGAGAACAGGCCGGACGAGGTGGCCGTCTACACCGATTCCGGAAAGGTGCTGGTGCGCGCGCTCGGACGGCGCGCCGTCTTCGACCTGGCAGCGCTGCGCGGCTATTGGGACGGCGAGGATACCGGCCTGCCGGACGGCGAGGAGGCGCCGTCCGAGGCGGCGACCGATGCGCTCGACCCGCCCGCCGGCATCGCGCCGCCGATTTCCTCCGGCGACGTCGCATGGACGATCGAGGGCGAAGGCCCGCGCTTCGGCGGCCGCTCGAAGCACCTGACCCATGCCGCGGTCGGCGAGACCTATCACGTCGGCGTGCTGATCGAATCGCCGGCGCCGGGCATGCGCCTGTGTCCCCGCCACTACCACATGCTGGAGGAGGAGCATGCCCTGGTCCTGGAAGGCGAGGTGACGCTGCTGCTCGGCGACGAACGCCACGTGATGAGGCCCGGCGACTATGTCTGCTTCCCGGCCGGCCGCAAGGTCGGGCATTCCTTCCTGAACAGCGGCGGCGGCCACTGCGCCTATCTGATGATCGGCGAGCGCAACCCCAACGACGTCTGCGTCTATCCGGATTCCAACAAGGTGATGGTGCGCGCGCTGCGCAGCGACGACGACATTTTCGACATGGCGGCGACGCGCCGCTACTGGGACGGCGAGGAGACGGGGTGAGCGTCTCGTCTTGTCACGGCGCGGCTGCCCCCGGCCCGCGTCACCGCCGCGCATTTACAAGGGCGGATTTAGTCCTTATCCCCTTCGACTTGATGCTGCGTGCAGGCACAAGGACACGTGCAGGCGAAAGACAAGTGACCCAGCCCCCGAAGACGCCCCTTCTCGACAAGGTCCGCATCCCGGCCGACCTGCGCGCCCTGCCCGAAGGCGAGCTGCGCCAGGTCGCCGACGAGCTGCGCGCCGAGCTGATCGACGCGGTGTCGCACACCGGCGGGCACCTCGGCGCCGGGCTCGGCGTGGTCGAGCTGACGGTGGCGCTGCACTATGTCTTCGACACGCCGGACGACCGGCTGATATGGGACGTCGGCCACCAGGCCTATCCGCACAAGATCCTGACCGGCCGGCGCGACCGCATCCGCACCTTGCGCATGGAGGGCGGGCTGTCCGGCTTCACCAGGCGGGCCGAGAGCGATTACGACCCGTTCGGCGCGGCGCATTCCTCCACCTCGATCTCCGCCGGGCTCGGCATGGCGGTGGGGCGCGACCTCAAGGGCGGCCGCAACAACGTGATCGCGGTCATCGGCGACGGCGCCATGTCGGCCGGCATGGCCTATGAGGCGATGAACAATGCCGGCGCGCTGGACGCCCGGCTGATCGTCATCCTCAACGACAACGACATGTCGATCGCCCCGCCGTCCGGTGCCATGAGCGCCTATCTGGCGCGGCTCGCCTCCGGGCGCGCCTATATGGGTTTTCGCGACATCGGCAAGAAACTCACCTCCTATCTCGGCAAGCGCGTCGACCGCGCCGTCACCCGCGCCGTCGAGCATGCGCGCGGCTACGTCACCGGCGGTACGATGTTCGAGGAGCTCGGCTTCTATCACATCGGGCCGATCGACGGGCACAATCTCGACCATCTGGTCCCGGTGCTGAAGAACGTCCGCGACAATGGCGACGGGCCGGTGCTGATCCATGTCGTCACCCAGAAGGGCAAGGGCTACGCACCGGCCGAGGCCGCCAGCGACAAGTATCACGGCGTCAACAGGTTCGACGTCATCACCGGCGCCCAGGCCAAGGCGCCCGCCAACGCGCCGAGCTACACCAAGATCTTCGCCGAAAGCCTGGTCCAGGAGGCCGAGCGCGACGACAGGATCGTGGCGATCACCGCCGCCATGCCGTCCGGCACCGGCCTCGACCTGTTCGGCGAGGCCTTTCCGTCGCGCACCTTCGACGTCGGCATCGCCGAGCAGCATGCGGTCACCTTCGCCGCCGGGCTTGCCGCCGAGGGCCTGAAGCCGTTCGCCGCGATCTATTCGACCTTCCTGCAGCGCGCCTACGACCAGGTCGTGCACGACGTCGCCATCCAGAAGCTGCCGGTGCGTTTTCCCATCGATCGCGCCGGCTTCGTCGGCGCCGACGGCGCGACGCATTGCGGCGCCTTCGACACCACCTACCTCGCCAGCCTGCCGGGTTTCGTCGTCATGGCCGCCGCCGACGAGGCGGAGTTGCGCCACATGGTGCGCACCGCCGCCGACTATGACGAAGGCCCGATCGCCTTCCGCTATCCGCGCGGCAACGGCGTCGGCGTCGACATGCCCGAGCGCGGCTCCTTCCTGGAGATCGGCAAGGGCCGCGTCCTGCGCGAGGGCAGCAAGGTGGCGCTGCTCTCCTTCGGCACGCGGCTGGCCGACTGCCTGCTCGCCGCCGAGGAGCTGAACGCCTCCGGTCTCTCCACCACGGTCGCCGATGCGCGCTTCGCCAAGCCGCTGGACGGGGCGCTGGTGCGACGCCTGGCCGCCGGGCACGAGGTGCTGATCACGGTGGAGGAGAACGCCATCGGCGGCTTCGCCAGCCAGGTGCTGCATTTCCTCGCCCGCGAGGGCCTGCTGGAGCATGGCCTGAAGGTGCGCCCGCTCATCCTGCCCGACGCCTTCACCGACCATGCCAAGCCGGAGAAGATGTATGCCGACGCCGGTCTCGACAGCGCCGGCATCGTCAAGACGGTGTTCGGCGCGCTCGGCCGCACGGTGAGGTCCGCTTCGGCATAGAAGCGGCCCGCCGCATGCCATCGTTAACGCGGCTCCCGCCCATTTGCCCTTTGCTTACCGTCTTTCTTGGCCGGATTTTAGCGCGCAGCGACGATAACTGCCGCCGGGCAAGGGTACGGCCATGGCAAGGGCAGCGTTTCTACTGGCGGCAGCATTCGTTCCGGCGCTTGGGGCAACGGCCGGCGCGCAGCCCAAATACGACCAGAAGCTGGAGCGCGCCGTCATGGAGCGCGTCGCCGGCCGGATCGGCGACATCCGCCCGGGCTTCGGCTATGGCCAGCAGCCGGCCTTCGTCGTCCCGCGCGAGCGGCGCCAGGCGGGTCCCGGCTGGCAGGTCGTCGGCTCCGAGCGCGGCATGGACATGCAGGCGACCGGATCGATGCTGACCTTCGCCGACGGCGATTTGCGCCCAACCGTGGAAGAGCTTCGCGACGCGCCGTCGAAAACCGTGTCGCGCGTCATCCAGTTTTAGCTGCTTTGGATCTCGCCACGTCCGCTGCAGGACCGGATTTTGTCATGCACTTCCGCGTCGTTCCGAAGGGAGCACAGGGGACAGTTTTCCTCCTTTCGCAGGAAGGCGGTGCCCACGCAACGCCGTCGGGGTAAAAAAAATGAGCTGCCTTCGGCACTTACCTAATTCGGCCAACTCAAGCGCATGGCGGGAGGCAATTATTTTATCCCCTCCCCTCCCACTTGCCTCATACTTGCGCCCGAAAGCCGCTCCCTGCGGGAACTTGGTGCGCACCGGGTATCAGGAGGGAGCGTCGGCGCCGGGTCGGCCGCGCAAACGGTAGCGCGGCTGGCGTGAGCTGGAGACCCGGGCCCCAGCCGCGAAGGTCGCGCGAATGCGGGCTAGCGGACGGGCAAGAACGCCGGCGGGGCGCGGGTCACCGCGCCACGTACTTAATTAGAGAGGCTCGGCCCCGCGCCCCGCTTCTCGCACTTTCTCTCAATGGCCAGACTGCAAAAGCAGGGCGTGGTGATGATGAAGCTTGGCTCCCCTCTTGAGTGGAGGGCAATCGCATATGCCGATGTGATCGTCATTCCGGGGCCGCGCAGCGGAACCCGGAATCCAGAGCGTTGGTATCGAAGGAAAAGCGAAACGTCGCAAATATCCAGGAATTTCGAGCAGCGTCGGCACTCTGGATTCCGGGTTCCGCTGCGCGGCCCCGGAATGACGACGCAGAGCTGTCTGCCGCTCCTATACAACTCATATGCGGTAGCCCTGCCCCTTGAGGAGGGCGGACGGAAGCGGTTCTCCGCATCAGGGTCCTGCCGCCCCGCAGGCGGAGGTGGAGGGAACCGGGCGCTCAGGCGACAGGATATCGTGACCGTGCTTGCCATCCGCCCAACCATTCGCCAAGGAAGCCGGATGACGGCAGAACGCAAAAGCGGAAAGGGGCCGCGCCTCGACGAGGTGCTGGTGCGGCGCGGCTTCTTTGCCAGCCGCTCGCGTGCCCGCGACGCGGTCGAGCGCGCGACCGTGCGGGTTGCGGGCGCGGTCGTCCGCAAGCCCGGCGCGTCGGTCGCCGAGGATGCGGCGATCGAGGTGGACGACCCCGCAGGCGCCTATGTGTCGCGCGCCGCGCTGAAGCTGGTCGCCGGCCTCGACCATTTCGGGCTCGACCCGGCCGGCCGCATCGCGCTCGACATCGGCGCCTCCACCGGCGGCTTCACCCAGGTGTTGCTGGAGCGCGGCGCGCAAAAAGTGTTCGCGGTCGATGTCGGCCACGGCCAGATCGACCCGGGCCTTCGCGCCGATCCGCGCGTCATCGTCCGCGAGGGACTCAACGCGCGCGCGCTCGGCGCCGCCGATCTCGACGGGCAGGCGCCGGACTTCCTGGTCAGCGACGTCAGCTTCATCTCGCTCAGGCTGGCGCTGCCGCCGGCACTTGCGCTCGCCGCGCCGGGCGCCGAGGCCGTCTTCCTGGTCAAGCCGCAGTTCGAGGCAGGCCGGCAGGCGATCGGCAAGGGCGGCATCCTGAAGAATCCGGAAGACGGCGCGCGCGTCGCCGAGGACATCGCCTCATGGCTGGGCGCGATGTCCGGCTGGCGGTCGCTCGGCCTGCACGCCTCGCCGATCGAGGGCGGCGACGGCAACCGCGAATTCCTGCTCGGCGCCATCAAGGACAGCCCATGACCGTGCTCACCATCGATCGTCTCGGCGCCCAGGGCGACGGCGTTTTCGAGACCGGGCAGGGACCCGTCTATATTCCGTTCGTCTTGCCGGGGGAGCGGGTCAACGCCGCCGTCGAAGGCCAGCGCGGGACCTTGCTGTCGGTGCTGGAACCCTCGCCGGAACGCGTCGAGGCGCCCTGCCGCCATTTCGGCGAGTGCGGCGGCTGCGCCATCCAGCATCTCGCCGACGGCCCGTACCGCGCCTGGAAGCACGACAAGGTGGCGCAGGCCCTTCGCTCGCGCGGCATCGAGACGGCCGTCTCCGACACCGTACCCGGCGAGCGCCGCTCGCGCCGCCGCGCCGTCTTCTCGGCGCGCCGCACCGAGAAGGGTGCCGTGCTCGGCTACAACCGCATGGCCTCCCACACCATCATCGACATTTCCGAATGCCATGTGGTGCTGCCGCGCATCGAGGCGGCGCTGGAGATTCTGCGCGCCCTGGCGACGCTCGTCGGCACCACGCGCGACGCCTTCCACATCACCGTGACCGAAACGGCTTCCGGATTCGACGTCGCCTGCACCGGCTCCGGACCGCTGCCGGAGGCGGCCCGGCGCACCGCGGCCGACTTCGCCATGCGCGAAAAATTCGCCCGGCTTTCCATCGACGGAGAGATCGTCATCGAGCCGAGGAAGCCGCTTGTCGGGTTCGGAGCGGCGGCGGTCCCCCTGCCGCCCGGCGGCTTCCTGCAGGCGGTGGCCTCGGCGGAGGCGGCGATGGCCGGCATGGCGCTGGCGCATCTCCGGCGCGCCAGGAAGGTCGCCGACCTGTTTGCCGGCGCAGGGGCCTTCGCGCTGCGGCTCGCGGAAAACACCGAGGTGCATGCGGTGGAGGCAGATGCGGCCGCACTCGCCGCGCTCGATCGCGGCTTCCGCTCGACACCGGGCCTGAGGCGCGTGACCGTGGAAAAGCGCGACCTCTTCCGCCGGCCGCTGACCTTCAAGGAGCTCAACGCCTATGACGGCGTCGTGCTCGATCCGCCGCGCGCCGGCGCCGAGGACCAGTCGAAACAGCTTGCGCGCTCCGACGTCCCCCATGTCGCGATGATCTCATGCAATCCGGCAACCCTGGCGCGCGACCTGCGCATCCTCGCCGACGGCGGCTATGCGCTGAGGAGCGTCACGCCGGTCGACCAGTTCCTTTGGTCGCCGCATGTCGAGGCCGTGGCGCTGCTGGAGAAGCCGCGACGCCGCCGCTGAACCTGAAGCGCGACTGGAGCGCGAGGAAGGAGTCCATGGCAAGTCGCGAGGCATCCCGCCGGGCCACCGCGGTCCGCGGCGTTCCGATGGCTGCCCGACGGGCCGGATCGACCGTGGCCGGCCGTTCAGCCGCGCCGCTTGCGGGCGAAAGCCTCCAGGTCGGGGTCGGGCGTGGCCGGCAGCATGACGCGCAGGTGAACGTAGAGGTCGGCATGGCCGCCGGTTTTCACCGGCAGCCCCCTGCCCTTCAGGCGCAGCACCTTGTCGGAGCTCGACCACGGCGGCACGGTCACAGCCACCTTGCCGGTCGGCGTCTCTACCGCCACCTTCTCGCCCAGGATGGCATCCTCGAGCGGCACCGGATGGTCGACATGCAGGTCGCGTCCCTCGACGCGGTAGCGCGAATGTTTTCGGATGTGGATCTTGACCAGCGCGTCGCCGGCGCCGCCCGGCCCCTGCTCGCCCTGGCCCTTCAAGCGGATCGTCTGCCCCTCCTCGACATAGGCCGGAAGCTTGACCGCCAGCCTGCGGCCGTCCGGGAACAGCGCGCTTACCTTGGCGGCGGTCGCCACCTCCTCGACGCTGACGTCGAGGGTCGCATTGAGATCGGCGCCGGCCGGCGGGGCGTGACGCCTGCCGCCGCCCGGACCGCCCATGCCGGAACCGCCGCGTCCGGAAAAGGCTTGGCCGAAGATCTCGCTGAAGATGTCGCCGGCATCGCCGCCGCCGCCGCGGAACTCGAAATGCGTCGCGCCCGGCCCCTGCCGGCGGAAGCCGGCGAAGGGATCGGCACCGGCATGCGCCTCGAAGCCCTGGAACTTCGGCTTGCCCTCGGCGTCGATCTCGCCGCGGTCGTAGGCGGCGCGCGTCTTCTCGTCGCCGACGATCTCATAGGCCTGGGTGGCGGCGTTGAACCGCTCCTTGGCCTTCGGATCGTCCGGATTCTGGTCCGGGTGATACTTCTTGGCCAGCTTCCGGTAGGCCGATTTGATTTCCTTGGGCGTCGCGGATTTCGCAACACCCAGCACGTCATAGGGATCGCGCATTGTCTCTGCCCGCGGCGGTGGAGTTGTAGTCGCCCCCCTATATGCGTCCTGCTAGGAACAAATTCCAGAGGCAGGACAGGACTTTGGCGCCCTGGCGGTCAGAGCGCGGCAAAATCCTTCACCTGCCAGGCGCCGGGCGCCACCATGCAGACCTCGCCGCGGTACAGGGCGATGCCGTCGAAGCGCTCGCGCGAGGTGGTGAAGCGGCGGCACGGCATTTCGGCAATCTTCTCCTCGACCAGGCCGCTGATGGCGCCGCGCGAGCCGGTCTCGGCATTGGCCCAGGGAATCGGCGCGCCCTTCAGCAGCTCGACGTCGGCGGCCGACACCGCGTTGCGGATGGTCGCCTCGTCGGAAAGCTGGTCGGGATCGTCGGGGATCGCGACGGCGTTGCCGACGTTGCCGGTGACGATCGTCCTGTCCGCCTCGACCGTATCGAGGCCTATGCCGGCGGCGCAGCCGCTCAGGCCGGCGGCCGCAAGCAGGACCACCGCCATCACGCCGGCATGGCGACGAAGACACCTATATGTGTCCCGAGAGGCTTGCGCGCCTCGCAGCAATCGGCAATCTCCCCGCCGGACAGACAATGGAGCGGAATGATGGGCGACGCCGCCTTAACAAATGGTGACTTCACCGAAAGCGCCGAGCCGTTCCGGCTGTTCGCCGAATGGCTGGAGGACGCGACCGGCAGCGAGCCCAACGACCCCAACGGCGTGGCGCTGGCGACTGTCGACCCGGACGGCCTGCCCAATGTCCGCATGGTGCTGCTGAAGGGCTTCGACGAGCGCGGCTTCGTCTTCTACACCAATTTCGAAAGCGCCAAGGGCCGCGAGATCCTGGCGAGCCGCAAGGCGGCCATGTGCTTCCACTGGAAGTCGCTGCGCCGGCAGGTGCGGGTGCGCGGGCCGGTGGAGGTCGTCTCCGATGCGGAGGCAGACGAATACTACGCGACGCGGCCGCGCGGCAGCCGCATCGGCGCCTGGGCCTCGAAGCAGTCGCGACCGCTGGAGAGCCGCTTCGCGCTGGAAAAGGCGGCGGCGGAATACACGGCGAAATTCGCCGTCGGCGCCATCCCGCGGCCGGACTACTGGTCGGGCTTCCGCATCGTGCCGACCTCGATCGAGTTCTGGCATGACCGGCCGTTCCGCCTGCACGACCGGGTGGTGTTCACGCGCATGGAAGACGGCTGGGAGAAGACGCGGCTCTACCCGTGAACCCTTTAGGCGCGCTTTCGCATCAGCCAGCGCGCGGCGGCGGCGAGGGCGAAAGCGAGCAGCGGCCAGACCGCCCAGAACTCGCCCTGCCACGACGCCAGGTTGATGCCGGTCACGAACAGGCCGACCACCAGCAGCGCGGCCAAGGTTCGGTCGAAGCGCGTGCGGCGGGTCCAGCGCAGCCCGCCGATGAGCGCCAGCACCAGCAGCGGCCAGCGCGCCCAGAAGACCTGCGGCGAGGCTATGAGATTGACGGCGACGAGTGCCACGCCGATCACAAGCAGCGTGGCCTGCGTGCGGTCGAGGCGAAACCCCAGCACGTGCAAGCCAGACGCAGCCGACGGTTCGGCCATGGCGGACAGCGGCGCCGTTACGGTTTCGGCCGCCTGCCGCCCCCAGCCCGCCGCCGGGTCCGACCGCTCGCCGATGCGCACGGCATAGCTCGGCACGCCCTCCTCGATGTTCTTCACCGACAGATTGCCGAGGAACTCGAAGCCGACCGGCAGCTTGTTGCGGACCTGATGGTAGACGGTGTTGGAGATCAGGATGCCGCCGGCCGGCGCTTCCGCCTGCAGGCGCGCGGCGACGTTGACGCCATCGCCATAGATGTCGTCGCCGTCGACGATGACGTCGCCCAGATTGATGCCGATGCGGAACTGCATGCGCGCCCCGTCCGATCGGCCGGCATTGCGTTCGGCGAGTTCGTTCTGCACGTCGACGGCGGCGCGCACGGCCGCGACAACGCTGGAGAATTCGGCGATGAGGCCGTCGCCCCAGGTGTTGACGACACGGCCGTTCTGCGCCGCGATCAGCCTCGCCATGGCGTCGCGATAGCTCTTGAGGGTGGCGAAGGTGCCTTCCTCGTCGGCCTCCATCAGCCGCGAATAGCCCTGCACGTCGGCGGAAAAGACGGTGGTCAGCTTGCGGTCTGCAATGTCCATCCCGCTTTCCTCTTCGCCGCTCCTGCGCCGCCCCGCGCAACTCGCTAGAAAGTAGGCGCTGACGCAGCGTCGTTCAACGGGTCTTCGCCAACCCGACCGGCGGATGGCGCCTGCCTCCGCCGCAAGGGATTACAAAGATTTAATGGCAACCCCGAGGAGCCTGCCGCCGTTGATTCCGGCGCCCCTGGTGGGCGCGGATTTCATGAGGTTTCGACATGACCAAGCTCCTGTGCACTGCTTGCGCGGCAGCGATGTCGCTTGCCGCGACAGCTTCAGGTTTTCCGGCCTACGCCAAGTCCGGCCCCGATCCGGTCGGACCGGCGGGCTTCACCGACATCCGCTTCGACCACGACTATCGCGACGGCTCCCATCGCGGCGGCTGGCACGGCGGCTGGGACCACCCCTATTACCGCCACGGCTGGGGCGGCGGGTGGGTACCACCGGCGGCGGGTTTCGTTACCGGCATGATTCTCGGCGACGCCATCGCCTCTCAGCCCGTCTATGAGCACGTGGTGCCGGTCGGCGGCGCCCATGTGCGCTGGTGCTACGAGCACCATGCGAACTACAACCCCTACAGCAATACCTTCCGGGACGGCTACGGCTACCGGCACGTCTGCTACGCGCCCGTCTGAGTTCCCGGCCTCATCCCTGAGCCGACGGCACAGGCCGCCGTCCATTCCTGCCGATCACCGAGTCGGCCGCGATCACCGCGGCCGGCTCGGGTTTTCTGAGATCAGGTCGCCTTCTTGCGCGACAGGAAGGCCGCGAAGGCGGCGCGCGCCTCGTCCGACTTGAGGCGAGCCCGGAAATGCCCGGCTTCCTCACGGATGCGTGCCAGCACGGGCTCGCGCGGCCCGCGCATCAGGTCGCGGGCGATCTTCAGCGCTTCCGGCGGCTTGGCGGCGATCTTTTCGGCAGACGCCAGCGTATCGGCCTCCAGCCGATCCTCCGGCACGACCGCATGGATCAGGCCGGCGGCGAGCGCGCGTTCCGCAGGCAGCGGCTCGCCCAGGCCGAGCAGCGCGAAGGCCCGCTGATGGCCAAGCACGGCCGGAACAAGCAGGCTGGACGCCGCCTCGGGCACCAGCCCGAGATCGACGAAGGGAGTGTGGAAGGCGGTGCGCGGCGTCGCGAAGGTCAGGTCGCAATGCAGGTTCAGCGTGGCGCCGATGCCAACGGCGATGCCGTCAACGCCCGACACCAGCGGCTTTTCGGCCCCGGCCAGCGCCAGCAGGAAATCCCAGACCTCGGTGCCGCCCTCGCCGCCAACCGCGACCGCCATGAAGTCGGCGAGGTCGTTGCCGGCCGAGAAGGCGCCGGGCACGCCGAGAAAGACCTGGACGCGGATGCCGGGATCGGCGTCGCCGGCGGCCAGCGCGTCGGCCATCGCGCGGTACATGGCGCGGGTGATGGCGTTCTTCTTGTCGGGCCGGTTCATACGGATAAGCTGAGCGGCGCCGCGCCGCTCGACGAGCACATGTTCGTTCAAGATCAATCCTCCTCAGGCGACCAGGGCTTTTGCCGCGGCTTCGAGGCTGGCGCCGCCGTCGATCACCGTCTCCCGCAAGGCGGCCGTCTCGCCGGCAAGATTTTCGGCGAAGAAGCGCAGCAGCGCGACCCGGTCTTCCGCGCCCGATGCGACCGCGCCGCGTGCCAGCAGCGCCCCGCCGGAAGCGAGCGCGAACAGCCTGAGATAGGGCGTCGCGCCGGCAAGGGCGGCCTGCATGGCGCCGGCGCCGAGCATCTTCAGCAGCGCCTGCGTGGCAGCGTCCAGGTGGTCCAGCGCCCTTTCCAGCCTTTCCGCCGAACGGCCGAGCCCGTCGAGGTTGGAGGAACGCAGCGCATCTACCGCCCCGCGCAGCTCGGCGATGTAGGCGCGCACATGGTCGCCGCCCGACTGCGGCAGCTTTCGGGTCACCAGGTCGATAGCCTGGATGCCGTTGGTGCCCTCGTAGATCGGCGCGATGCGGGCGTCGCGCAGCAGCGCGGCGGCGCCGGTCTCCTCGATGAAGCCCATGCCGCCATGCACCTGCACGCCGAGCGACGCAACCTCGCAGCCGACGTCGGTCGAGAAGGCCTTGGCGACCGGCGTCAGCAGGTTGGCGCGCTCCTGCCAGAAGTTTGCCTTGTCGCCGCCGGCCCGCGCCATGTCGGTGGCGTGGGCACAGCAATAGCTGATGGCGCGGGCGACCGAGGTCAGCGCCTTCATGGCGAGCAGGTCGCGCTGCACGTCGGGATGATGGACGATCGGCGCCATACCCTCGCCCCGCCAGGTCGCCGCCCTGCCCTGCCGGCGCTCGTTGGCGTAGGCCAGCGCCTTCTGGAAGGCGGCTTCGGCTACCGCCACGCCCTGCATGCCGACGGCCAGGCGGGCATTGTTCATCATGGTGAACATGCAGGCCAGCCCCCGGTTCTCCTCGCCGACCAGCCAGCCGACGGCGCCCGGCTCGCGATCCCCAGCGAAGCCGTCGCCATAGATCATGGTGCAGGTGGGCGAGGCATGAATGCCGAGCTTGTGCTCGATCGAGGCGCAGAACAGATCGTTGCGGGCGCCGAGGCTGCCGTCCTCGTTCACCAGGAACTTCGGCACGAGAAAGAGCGATATGCCCCTGGTGCCGGCCGGCGCGTCCGGCAGGCGGGCCAGCACCAGATGCACGATGTTGTCGGTGAAATCGTGCTCGCCATAGGTGATGAAGATCTTCTGGCCGAAGATGCGGTAGGTGCCGTCGCCGCCACGCTCGGCGCGGGTGCGCAGCGCCGCCAGGTCCGAGCCGGCCTGCGGCTCGGTGAGGTTCATCGTCCCCATCCATTCGCCGGAGACGAGCTTTTCGAGATAGGTCGCCTTGAGTTCTTCCGACGCGTGCTTATCCAGCGCCTCGACAGCGCCCATGGTGAGCGTCGGGCCGAGGCCGAAAGCCATCGCGCCGGAATTCCACATCTCCAGCGCCGCGACGCCGAGCATGGTCGGCAGCCCCTGCCCGCCATAGTCGACAGGTCCGGAAAGCGCGTTCCAGCCGCCCTCGATCCAGCGTCGGTAGAGATCCGGCCAGCCCTCGGGCATGCGCACCGCGCCGTCCTCCAGAACGGCGCCCTGCCGGTCGCCGATCTGCCGCAGCGGCGCCACCTCATCGCTGGCGAAGCGCCCGGCTTCGGCGAGGATGGCATCGACCAGATCCTCGGAGAGATCGCCCAGCGAACCGGCCTCGATCGCCGCCTTCAGGCCGGCGACATGCTTCAGCGTGAAGGCGATCTCGTCGACGGGAGCACGGTACATCGAAAATCCTCCACGCGAAGGCGCCACCCCCACCGCAGCGCTTGTCTTCTCCGATCGATATGTGCTTTTGACGTAAACGTCAATTGAGAGGCGGTCGCGCGACAGCGGAAATTGCGCTAGGTTGGACTGTCGCAGCCCAGCCCACGGAACCCGTCCCATGCTCGCCAGACCGGAAACCCGCCGCTGCATCGAATGCGGGCTGCCCTTCGGCATGCCCGGCTTCAACTACTATCACGGCAGCATCGACAACGGCCCCGCCTACTGGTCCGACCGCGGCATATTGTGCTCGCCGGCCTGCTCGCTGGTGCACCATCAACGGCGCGAGGCGGAGGGGACGCTGCCCATGGCGCCGGCGCCAAACCCGTTCGAATACGGGCGGTGAACTGAGGCCGCTTCGGAGTAGCAAAACCGGTCGAGCTGTGGAATTCTTCCCTACGCTTGGGGGAACGATCGATGCCGCTTTCCGATGCCACGAAAGAGAAAATCAAGCTACGCGCTAGCTTCGTCAATGGCTTGGCAATGGGTGTGGTCTTGATCGGTGTTTTCACACCAATTACGCGCGCAGCCTACGATCCGACCGTTGGTGTAGACATCTTCGTTTTCATGGCCATATCGGCAGCGATTTGCTTTGCCCTCGGCTTCGTCCTACATTCTCATGCGATGGAGCATCTGGACGAAATGGACCGATGACCGTTTACAACTACCTGCTGCTGCTCGTCCCCGTCGTAGGCATCGCAGTGATGCTGGTTGCGCTACGCCGGCAGGGCGTCGCGCCGAGAGATCGCCTGCATCCTGGCGAATGAGCCTCGCGCAACGGGTTGAACGCGCACTAAACGCCTGTCACGGCAGGAACGCCTTCACCTTGTCCCCCGGCCGCGCCAGCAGCGCGCCCTTCGGCGTCACCACGATCGGGCGATTGATCAGGATCGGGTTCTCGACCATGAAGCCGACGATCTCGTCATCGGTCCATTTCGGATCGGCCAATTTCAGCGTCTCGTACGCCTTCGTTGGTCCGCAGCAGGGCGCGCGGACGCATGCCCATGGCGGCGAGGAGCTCCACCAGCTTTTCGCGCGTCGGAGGTGTCTGGAGATACTCGACGATCGTCGGCTCGATGCCGGCGGCGCGGACAGTCTCCAGCGCCAGCCGCGAGGAACTGCATCGGGGATTGTGATAGATGGTGACGCTCATCAACCCTCCTCCCGTTCCACTGCGCGAAAACCGATATCGCGGCGGCAAAAACCCTGCGGCCAGTCGATGGCGTCGACGCCGGCATAGGCGCGCGCCTGCGCTTCCGTCACCGAGCGACCGGTCGCCGTGACGTTGAGGACGCGGCCGCCATTGGCGACGATTTTTCCGTCCTTCTCCGCCGTTCCGGCATGGAACACCTCGACCCCGTCGGGTACGCGGTCGAGGCCGGCGATGACGCCGCCGCGCTCGGGCGTGCCGGGATAACCTTTCGCCGCCATCACCACGGTCAGCGCGGCATCGTCGCGCCAGCGCGCCGACATATGGGCAAGCTGGCCGTCGGCGGCGGCCGACAGCAGCACCAGAAGGTCGTCCTTCAGCCGCGTCATCAGCACCTGGCATTCCGGGTCGCCGAAGCGGGTATTGTATTCGATCAGCTTCGGCCCGCCCGGCGTGATCATGAGGCCGGCGAACAGCACGCCGGCGAACGGCGCACCGAGCTCGGCCATGCCGCGCATGGTCGGCTCAACGATGTCGCGCATGGTGCGCTCGACCATCTCCGGCGTCATCACCGGCGCCGGCGAATAGGCTCCCATGCCGCCGGTGTTGGGGCCGGTGTCGCCCTCGCCCACACGCTTGTGGTCCTGCGCCGTGCCGAAGGGCAGCGCCGTCGCCCCGTCGCACAGGCAGAAGAAGCTCGCCTCCTCGCCGGTCAAGAACTCCTCGACGACGACCTCGGCGCCGGCGCCGCCGAAGGCACCGTCGAAACAGGCGGCGACGGCGGCAAGCGCCTCCTCGACGGTCATGGCGACGGTCACGCCCTTGCCGGCGGCGAGCCCGTCCGCCTTGACGACGATCGGCGCACCTTGCGCGCGGATGTAGGCCGCGGCCGCGGCCGCATCGGCGAAGCGACCATAGGCGGCGGTCGGGATGTCGAAGCGGGCGCAGAGGTCCTTGGTGAAGCCCTTCGAGCCTTCCAGCTGCGCGGCGGCCTTCGAGGGACCGAAGACGCGGATGCCGGCGGCGCGCAGGTCGTCGGCGATGCCGGCGACCAGCGGCGCCTCCGGCCCGACCACCACCAGGTCGATCGCCTTGTCCTTGCAGAAAGCGGCAACGGCGCCGTGGTCGCCGATGTCGAGCGCGACGATCTCGGCCTCCCGCGCGATGCCGAGATTGCCGGGCGCGGCATAGAGCCTGGTCAGCAGCGGCGAGGCCGCCAGCTTCCAGGCCAGCGCATGCTCGCGTCCGCCCGAGCCGATCAGAAGTACGTTCATGCAGTTCACCGTAATCCGCAAAGAGGACCGCCTATGGCGCCCCAGCCGCGTGGTCAAGGCGTGCTCTCACCTTCAGCGCAGATAGTGGAACCGGCAGCCGGTGATCTCGATCGCCTGAGCCTCGCCGCTGCCGGTGACGCGATAAACAATGCGGTTTTCTTGCGTGATGCGTCGGGACCACCAGCCGGACAGTTCCCGATACCCTGAAACGGGCTGCGCCGCATATCCCGGATCAATTCGTTGATCCGGAAAACCATCTTCGCATCCACGCCCTGCCAGTAGAGATAATCGTCCCAGCCTTGTCGGGTCCAGAGAAGCTTCACGGATCGATCAATTCATGCTCGACCAGCTTGCCGGCATCCGCTTCCGCAATCGACTGCAGCAGGCGCTCGGCATTTGCGGGCGAACTGAGGAGATGCAGCGTCTCCTTCATCCCTTCCCACTCGGCGAGAGAGACGATGACGACGGGATCGTGCCCCTGTCGCGTCACGACCAGCTCGGCGCGGTCGTCCTCGACCCGATCGAGGTGGGTGGCCAGATTGTTCCGCAGGTCGGTGAAGGTCACATAGGGCATTGCGCGCATCCTGGAAGACTTCTGTACATACACGTGTACATATTCATTTCTGCAAGTTCAGGCCCGAGGTTGCACCCCGTGCTCCTTGGCGACACTTCGCCTTCTTGACGCCAAGGCGCCGCGCTGTCACTCCAGCCGCATGGAAACCATCCAGTCCCGCGCGGCCCAGGGCCGGGTCGCCGACGCGCCGAGCCGGCATTGGGTCTACCGGCTGCTGCCGCGCGCGCTGTGGCCTTATGCGCAGCTCGCCCGCTGGGACCGGCCGATCGGCTGGCAATTGCTGCTATGGCCTTGCTGGTGGTCGGCGGCGCTCGCGGCAAGCGCCTATGCGCGGCCCGAGGACACGCTCGCCAGCCTGCTGCCCTCGCCGCTGACGCTCGCGCTGTTCCTGGTCGGCGCCATCGCCATGCGCGGCGCCGGCTGCACCTACAACGACATCGTCGACGAGCGGATCGACGCCGCGGTCGAGCGCACGCGCTCGCGGCCGCTGCCCTCGGGAAAGGTGAGCCGCCGGCAGGCCTGGACGTTCCTCGTCCTGCAGGCGCTGGTCGGGCTCGTCGTGCTGCTGCAATTCGACAGCTTCGTCGTGCTGCTCGGCCTCGCCTCGCTGGTGGTGGTCGCCGCCTACCCGTTCATGAAGCGAATCACCGACTGGCCGCAACTCGTTTTGGGGCTTGCCTTTTCCTGGGGCGCGCTGATGGGCTGGGCGGCCGAGTTCGGCGATATCGACGGCCCGGCCGTCATGCTCTATCTCGGCTCGATCCTGTGGACGATCGGCTATGACACGATCTACGCCCACCAGGACAAGGAAGACGACGCGCTGGTCGGCGTGCGATCGACGGCGCGGCTGTTCGGCGAGAACACCAAGGCATGGCTCGCCGGCCTCTATGGCGGCGCGCTGGCCTGCTTCGCCATCGCCTTCGCGTCGGCCGAGGTGCCGCTGCCGGCTCTGGCCGGGCTGGTCGCCGCCGGCGCCCATATGGCCCGGCAGATCCGGGTGCTCGACATCGACAACCCGGACCAGTGCCTGGCGCTGTTCCGCTCCAACAACATCGTCGGATGGCTGATCTTCCTTGGACTACTCGGTGGCGGGCTGTGGATGGCGCTGAAGCCGGCCGTGCCGATCTGAGGAGCGAAGAGCAGGAATCATCATCCTGCTCCAACTCCTTGTTTTAGCGAACGATCTTCCGATAAGCCGTGCGCCCTTCCGGGCTCGTGCCCTACTCGGCAGCATCGAGATTCAAGAGTTCGACGCTGACCTCCGCCTCCAGCCGGAACGGCGCAAAGCTCGTGCGGTGGATGCGCGGCAGCGCGCCGTGGCGCTCGATGGCGGTGCGGTGGCGCACCGTCGCATAGCCCATATGGCTCTCGAAGCCGTAATGCATGTGGGTGCGTCCGCAATTCTCCATCATGCGGTCGCGCACCACCTTGGCGACGATCGACGCGGCGGCGATCGACTGCGAGCGCTGATCGCCCTTGACCAGCGCCTCGGCGCCGCAGGGAAGACCCGGCGGCACGTCGCGGCCGTCGACCAGCGCGTGCAGCGGCTTCACCGGCAGGCCGCAGAAGGCGCGCCGCATCGCCTCCAGGCTGGCGCGCAAAATGTTGATGCGGTCGATGCCGGCGGCGCTCACCGACGCCACCGACACACCGAGGGCGGAGTCGAGGATCAGGCCGAACAACGCCTCTCGCGCCTCGGCGCTCAGACGCTTGGAATCGTCCAGGCCGTCGGGAATGCGGTCGGGATCGAGGACCACCGCGGCGGCGACGACCGGGCCGGCGAGCGGCCCGCGCCCGGCCTCGTCGAGGCCGGCGAGCGGCCACAGCCCGCGCTTCATCGCCTTCCGCTCGAAGGCGAAGTCCGGCTTGATCACCAGATCGAAGAGGGGCGGAGAATCGGAAGACGGGCGAGCCATTTGGCGGCGAAACTCGCATCCGTTCCGATTCTCCGCAAGGCCTTCCCGGCCGTCGGGGGGCGAGCGGGGAAGGCACTCCGTCAGGGTGGGGCGGCCTGACGGAAGCTGAGACAGTAGGCAGTAGGCAGTAGGCAGTAGGATGATCTTCAAAGCCCACAAGGCGGCAAGATGCCGGGCTTTCTCCCCTACTGCCTACTGCCTACTGCCTATTTGCTTCACAAAAGCATCAACTGCTCGGTCCTCCCTTCATTGCCCTTGAACAGGTCGGTGCGCAGTCGCGTACGCTCCTTGTTGAGGCCGAGCCGCTTGGCGGCGATCTCGAAGCGGCGGCCGATCTGCCAGGCATAGGGACCGGCGCCTTTCATGCGCTTGCCCCATTCCGAATCGTAGTCCTTGCCGTCGCGCATGGAGCGGATCAGCGACATCACATGCCGGTAGCGGTCGGGATAATGGCGCAGCAGCCAGTCCTTGAAGATCGGGCTGACCTCCAGCGGCAGGCGCAGCAGCACGTAGCCGGCCTCGCGCGCCCCGGCATGCGCGGCCGAATCCAGCACGCGCTCGATCTCGTGGTCGTTGAGGCCGGGCACGATCGGCGCCATCATCACCGATGCCGGAATGCCCGCCTCGTCGAGCGCCCGCAGCGCCTCGAGCCGCTTGGGCGGGGTCGAGGCGCGCGGCTCCATAGTGCGCGCCAGCATGCGGTCGAGCGTGGTGATCGACAGGGCCACCTTGGCGAGGCCCTTCTCGGCCATGCGGGCGAGGATGTCGATGTCGCGCAGCACCAGCGCCGACTTGGTTACGATGCCGACCGGATGCTCCCGCGCCTCCAGCACTTCGAGTATCTCGCGCATGATGCGGTATTTCCGCTCGATCGGCTGATAGGGGTCGGTGTTGGTGCCGATGGCGATGGTGCGCGGCTGATAGCCGTCCTTGGAAAGCTCCCTGTCGAGCAGTTTCGCCGCGTCCGGCTTGGCGAACAGTTTCGACTCGAAGTCCAGTCCCGGCGACAGGCCCATGAAGCTGTGCGTCGGCCGGGCGAAGCAGTAGACGCAGCCGTGCTCGCAGCCGCGATAGGGATTGATCGACCGGTCGAAGGAGATGTCCGGCGAGTTGTTGCGGGTGATGATGGTGCGCGGCTTCTCGACCTGCACCTCGGTCTTAAAGGGCGGCAGGTCCTCGAGCCCGCTCCAGCCGTCGTCGAAGACATGGCGGCTCAGCGGCTCGAAGCGGCCGGTCGGATTGACCCCGGCGGCGCGGCCTCGCCGCCGCTCCTCGCCGACCCTGACACCGCTCTCCTCGATCATCGCATTGGCCATTTCCGCCCTGCCGCTTCCAAAAGCAGCAATGTCGGCGCGCACGACCTGTTCCATGCGGGCGCGCTGCCATGGCGTTTCTGCGGTCTGTCGAATCGCGGTGTCCATGAAACTATTCCTATCCGCTAGATTGGAACATATCAAGAACATTCTAGCGGGAACGGCTTGCCGCCGCATTGCGGCGCCTTGTCGGCTGGCACTCGGCACGCGCATCCGCTACTGGCTAAGCAATGCTCACCGTGCTCATCGAGACCAGGAACGACGAGGAGGCGCTGGCGCGTACGCTGGCCTCCCTGGTCGGCGCGGCGGTGGAGGGCATCGTGCGCGACGTCGTCGTCTGCGACAGCGGCTCGACCGACCAGACACACCGCGTCGCCGAGCACGCCGGCTGCCACTACGTGACCGAGGGCGTGGCCGCCGGCATACGCCAGGCGAAGGGCGAATGGCTGCTGATGCTCGAGCCGGGCGCACGGCTGGCCGACGGCTGGACCGAGTCGGTGATCGATCACGTCTCGCGCCAGTCGATGCCGGCGCGCTTCTCGCGCGCCCGCGGCGAGCGCCGTGCGCTGTTCACGCGCATGTTCTCCGGACAGAGCGCGCTGGCCGAAGGGCTGGTCATCCGCAAGGGGCAGGCGGTTGCGCTGTCCAAGTCGGCGGCCAGCGCCGAGGCGGTGGCGCGAGGGCTTGCGAGCAGGCGGCTGGAGGCCGAGATCCGGGTCGCCGAAACGCGGCAGAAATAGCGCCGCAATCGTCGTGGTGGATCCGGGGCGCCGCCTCAGTTCGGTGGCGTCGGAGCGCTGCCATGCTCACGCCAGCCTTGTTGCCAATGGCGGAGCCGGCAGAGCCAGCGCCGGGGCCAGTTGCGGATCGCGGTCCGGCGCAGGTTCTGGGCGCGGCGCCCGTAAAAATCCGTGTCGATCGAGCCGTCGGGCCTGCGGCGGACCGGCAATTCGGCAGAGGCGGTCATGGCGGTCATACCCAGCTCAACGTGCCGAGGCTAGGTGCTCGGGCCTTCTCGCGCTTGACCGGCGGCTGACCGTTTCCTTGCCTTTCGCTTGTCTTTTGCTCGGCTCTGCCCGGCACCCCTCCTGTTCGGCCACGCGCTGGTGTAGAAGCGGGCATGCGCTATCGCTTCGGGCCATGCGAATTGCAGCCGGAAACCCGTGAACTGTGGGTGGAAGGCCGGCCGCAGCCGGTCGAGCCACAGGTCTTCGACCTGCTTCTGCTGCTGGTGCAAAACCGCGACCGGGTCGTCTCGCAGGACGAGCTCGTCAGGGTGGTCTGGGAAAACCGGATCGTCTCGGATTCGGCGATCGCCGCCCGCATCAGCGCGGGGCGCGCGGCCATCGGCGACGACGGCAGGCGCCAGGCCTGGATAAGGACGGTACCGCGCCGCGGCTTTCGTTTCGTTGGCGCCGTCGAGGAGGCAGCGCGGCCGGAGACGGCTTCGCCGCCCTCCGCCGAACTCAGCCGGCAACGCGTGGCGCTGTGCCGTTCGGCCGACGGCACGCGCATCGCCTATGCGACGAGCGGCAGCGGCTATCCGCTGGTCAAGGCCGGGCACTGGCTGACGCATCTGGAGCATGACTGGCAAAGCCCGATCTGGCGGCCTGCCCTCGATCTGCTGAACCGCCGTTTCCACCTCGTCCGCTACGACCAGCGCGGCAACGGCCTGTCCGACTGGACCGTGACGGATTTTTCGCTCGAGCGCTTCGTCGACGACCTGGAGGCGGTCGTCGAGGCAGCGGGGCTCGACCGCTTTGCGCTCTACGGCACGTCGCAGGGCGCGCCGATCGCCGTCGCCTACAGCGTGCGCCATCCCGGCCGCGTCAGCCATCTGGTGCTGCAGGGCGGCTTCGAGAAAGGGCGCCTGGTGAGAGGCGCGGCGAGCGAGCGGGAACAGGGCGAGGCGATCCTCACACTCATCCGGCACGGCTGGGGCAAGCGCGGCAGCCCTTTCATCAATGCCTTCGCCGCAATGTTCATCCCGGAAGGCAGCCGTGAGCAGATGGATTCACTGGTCGACCTGCAGCGCCTGACGACGTCGCCGGACAATGCGGCGCTGTTGCGGGGCGCCGTCGACCGGTTCGACGTCAGCGATCTTCTGGAGCAGGTCAGCGTGCCGACGCTGGTGATCCACTCACGCGACGACGGTGTTCAGCCTCTCGAACAGGGCCGCCAACTCGCCGCCCGGATTCCGGGCGCCGAGTTCGTCGTGCTGGAGGGCTCCAATCATGTCATCCTGCCGCAGGAAAAGGCGTGGCAGGTGCTCTTCGCCGAAATCGGCCGTTTCGTCCCGGGCGGATGATCTAGCAGAGGCGCTTACGCGATCCCGCCCCGGCGCAGATGCTCGTCGAGCCGCGGCATGATCTCCACGAAGTTGCAGGGCATGTGCCGGTAATCGAGCTGCGGCTTGAGGATGCCGTCCCAGGCGTCGCGGCAGGCGCCGGGCGAGCCCGGCAGCACGAAGACGAAGGTGGCGTTGACGACGCCTCCGGTCGCCCGGCTCTGAATCGTCGAGGTGCCGATCTTGTCGTAGGAGATGCGGTGGAAAACCTCGGAAAAGCCGTCCATGCGCTTGTCGAAGATCGGCTCCAGCGCCTCCGGCGTCACGTCGCGGCCGGTGAAGCCGGTGCCGCCGGTGGTGACGACGACGTCGACCTTTTCGTCGCGCGACCAGGCCAGCACCTTTTCCCGGATTTTGTCCTTGTCGTCGGTGACGATGGCGCGGTCGGCGAGGATGTGCCCCGCCTCCGCGATGCGGTCGGCCAGCGTTTGGCCGGACTTGTCGTCGGCCAGCGTGCGCGTGTCGGAGACGGTAAGCACCGCGATGCGGACGGGGATGAAGGGGCGGTCGGAAGGAGCCATCAGGATCTCGCCCAGTCTTGTCGTCGCGCAAACTCCGACAGGCCGCATTCCTTCGCACCCCCCTCTGTCCTGCCGGACATCTCCCCCGCAAGGGGGGAG